>NZ_JBBMFF010000261.1:0-35131 GCF_040096185.1 Faecousia intestinalis
TTTCCACTCATTACCCTTTTTCGTCTGGTGCATTTCCGGGTCGCGCTTCTTCTCCGCGTTTTTGGTGGAGCTGGGTGCGTTGATGATCGTTGCATCCACGATGGTTCCGCCCTTCATCATGTGCCCGGTTTGCACCATTACCCGGTTGATCGCGTCAAAAAACAGCTTGTTCAGGCCGTTTTCTTCCAGAAGATGACGGAACTTGCACAGGGTCGTTTCGTCCGGCACTGCTTCCGTCATGAAGTCAATGCCCGTGAATTTCCGCATGGCATAGCTGTCATAGATGGCATCCTCTGTTGCCGGATCGGACAGGTTGAACCAGATCTGATACTGATTCTTGATTAAAATATTTAATCAAGAATCTCGTGTGCTTTGCACACTCGCATCGTGCGAATGCACGCTGCGCCGTCTCATGCAGAATCTGACGCGCCGCTGGCGCTATAAAAAGCTCTTCAAGCTTTTTAACAGATTCTAGTATGAAGCAGATACATCCGCAGCATCTTTTCGATCCCCATGGGCGGACGTCCGCGCTTTCCCATGGGATAGCAGGGCCTGATGACACTGACCCACTCGTCCCATGGAATGATTTCGTCCATGATTTCCAGAAACTCTTCCCGCTTCGTTTTTTTCTTGCGGCAGCTGTACTCGATGTCTGTAAATGTTTCCTGCTTCATTGCCTGCACCACCATCGTTTTGATGATGTTATTATACCATATTCGGATCCTCTTTGGTAGTGCGGATTAAATCAGAGGTTCCCTAAATCTTCGGCGGAGATTCCCGCGGGCAACTGACGACATTACACAGTGCGTATGCCACTCTTTGAAGTCCGTCTGCCAGTTCAAATGCCGCATAGACCTTCTCAATGTCAATCCGATTCACCGCGTCGGTCAATTTTTGCATATCCTCGGCAGAGAAAAGGCAGAGATTTTTCCAATTTCCCTCCGCGTCGGATTTCAAGCTCTCTGTTTCCTTGCGGATATTCTCCGCAAGTTCCGTCAGCTACTGTGACAAATCGAGCAATCTGCCGATTGTCTGTTCTGCTAATTCTTGTTCTTCCATGTTTATACAACCCTCCATTTGGTCATTTTACGCGATTACGGTGCCTTTGGTTTTGCGGCAGTTCAGTCACTTCCGGGAGAACTCGTCTCTCCCTGCCGATTGCAGAATCTCCGTTGGATTCAGCAAACGGATCGCCGCATCCGCTGCTTTCTCTCCTGTCATCGGAAGCAGCATTTTCGGTCATGCTCGTGCTTTCTCAGACGATTACCATGTGAACGCTGACCGTGTCGTTTTCAAGCGTATTGTCGATGCCGACACAACATCCGGTGTTATCTGTCAGCGTCGTGGCAGCGAGCTTGCCTGCATAATGCAGCAGCGCCTGCATTTTCGCTTTTCGGTTTGCGGTGATTTTGACGGCTGCATATTCTCCGCGGAACGAGAGCTGTTCAAAGGTTCGAGCCACCTCCCAAATTGCGCCGTAATAGCGGCAAATCGTACAATGATCTTTGCCTTGCAGGTGGACGAACAGCTCGTTCTCCTTCAGGTGAATCAGATTATCCTGTCCCTCGAACAGGTCGGACAGATCAATCTCCCAGTCCGGCAAAGGCAGTGACCGCATCACCATGCAGCTGGCCTTTTCTTCGCGTCCGGGGAGAAGATAGTGGTGTACCTCCTCCAGCTCCCGGTAAAGAAAACTCGTGCGGAACGGGTATACGCTTTCCCTTTCAAAAGGAAATACGAGCAGCGCGGTCAGCAGCGTCATCGTCGAGGCGTAGGCATCTCCGGACAAGAACGGAATGGCGTAGAGGAATGGCGATTCGATACCGAATGCCCGCATCGGCTCTCCGAGAAACACGTACAGCAGCGAGAGCATTGCGCCGGCACCCAACAGCCGCGTCATGCCTTTCCACTGTACTGTGAGAATCATGCCGGTTACAAGCACCATAACCATCAAACCAACCAGCAGTGCAAACAATCCCCAGCCGAGCTTGACAGCCGCTGTAAGCATCACGCCGCATTGTGCCGATTCCGACAGCGCACCTGTCTCCGATGTGCCGAAAAAGCGGCACGCTCGCAGAATCCCATAATATTTTCCGATGCCTTGCGGATCCAATGGCGAAACAGAAAAGTCGGTAAAGCCGCCAAATACGCCGAGACAGAAGTCATTGGAAACAACTGCGAAGCCAAGAACCGTTAAGAGCCAGACTCCAATTACGCACAGGCACCAAAGTCTCTTTTGCACAGTCGCGCCGGAATAAGCGGCGATACAGCCGAGCACCAGCGCCAACAGGAGTGCCAGCATCGCGGAAAAGGAATTTCCCATTCCGAGGGAAAGCAGGGCAACAATCGCCGCCGCTCCGACCACGAAGAAGGGTGTGCAGCGTCGGTAACCTTGCATCGCAAAGGCGACTGCAGCAACGATGAGCACAGAGATGAACATGAACGTCGGCCAGGTGCTGATGCTTTTCCGATAGTCGGAGCGGTAAAAAAGTACGCAAAGCAGACCGAGCAGATAACAAAGCAGCATCGCGCCAATGCCGGGATGATCCCGCAGCAGTCGAAGGATCGGATATCTGCGCAGCAGGAAGAAGGTCACAGCGCCAACAGCAACCGGCGCAAGGCAGCGATGCAGCTCGAGCTGTATACTGCTGCCAAGGCAGGCAATGCGGATGATGCCGCCGAGCAGGATCAGTGCAGCCAGTGCCGCCAGGTAGAGCGCTTTACATACAGGGTGCTTCCCGCGAAGCATCCACTGTTCACGGCGGCGAATCTCTTGTTCAACGGACGTAATTTTCACATTTTCCCTCCGTACTTTTCAATTTACGATATGGGGGTGCGGACGAAATCTTGGACCAAAATAGTGGGACAGGAGGTCGTCTATGTATTCCTATGAGAAACGGATAAAAGCCGTCAAACTCTATATTCAATATGATCGAAGCGTCGCTGCAGTAAGGCGAGAACTGGGATATCCTTCTCCGAACATGCTCCTTCGTTGGTATGCAGAGTATGTAGAAAATGGAGATCTGCATAAGGCTTATAAGGATCCAGTATGGTTTTCAGAGGATCAAAAACAGCGTGCCACCCAACATTACTTGGAACACGGGAAGAATGCGACCAGAACGGTTAAGGCACTTGGATATCCCAGTCGTCAAGTTCTCTCTAAATGGCTCGACGAGGCATTTCCTAATCGAAAAAACATTGTCTTTCTAAGAATGCTCTGGTAGAATGTCCTCAAGAAAAGAAAGAGCAAGCTGTTATCGACTTTTGCGCCCGTCAGAGCTCTGCACAAAAGATTGCTGAAACGCATGGCGTGAGTCGAGCATCGTTGTACAAGTGGAAAAAACAGCTGCTCGGCGAGGAGCAAAGAGTCACAATGCCCCAAAAAAGCATCCTGCCTCAGCTACCGAAGAGAAGCTCATCAAAGAAATCGAGGCATTACGGGCCGAGGAAGCGGATCTCCAGGCCAAATTATATCGACTCAGGCTGGAATACGACATTTTGAAAAAGGCCTCTGAAGTCTTAAAAAAAGCCGAGGGCATCAATCTGCAAACCATAAGTAATCGCGAAAAGGCCGAAGTGATTGATGTCCTAAGAGATAAATATCGGCTAAAGGAACTGCTGGAGACTTTACAGATTTCTAAAAGTAGCTACTGTTATCAGGAGAACCGCATTCACGGACTGGACAAATACGCAAATCTCCGCACGGAGATTCAGGCCGTCTTCTGTGCAACCAACGGGTGCTATGGCTATCGACGCATCCATGCAAGCCTAAAGAAAGCGGGCATGGTAGCCTCTGAGAAAGTTATTCGCCGGCTGATGAAGGAAGAAAACTTGGCGGTTCGTTGTGTAAAACAAAGGAAATACAGTTCTTACGCTGGCGAAATCAGTCCCGAAGTAGCCAACATTGTCAACCGTGACTTCCATGCCGAAGCACCTAATACCAAGTGGCTTACCGATATCACGGAGTTCAGTATTTCTGCAGGTAAAATCTATTTATCCCCCATCACTGATTGTTTCGATGGCTTAGCGGTCTCGTGGTCCATTGGAACTTCTCCGTCAGCTGACTTAGTCAATGGGATGTTAGACGAAGCTATTTCCCTCTTAAAAGAAAATGAACATCCTATTATTCACAGCGACCGCGGCGCGCATTACCGGTGGCCCGGCTGGATTCAACGAATGGACGCAGCTTGGCTCACCAGATCCATGTCAAAGAAAGGCTGCTCCCCAGATAACTCTGCTTGCGAGGGCTTCTTTGGCCGTCTGAAAAACGAAATGTTTTATGATAGGTCATGAAAAGGAACCTCCATTGACGAGTTTATCGCTATCTTGGATGATTATATCCGTTGGTATAACGAAAGCCAAATCAAGAAATCCCTCGGATGGATGAGTCCGTTAGAATACAGACGCAGCCTTGATTTGGCTGGGTAACGATTATGGAGGATACTTTCATGAAAGCTGGAGAACTGATTGATTTTCTGATGCTCTACGATAAAGACGACGAGGTTCAAATCGAAATCTATGAGACACTCTCAGACAACTACATTGATACGACCGCCGCAATCACCATCGTGGAGGAAAATGCGAATGTCCCTACGCTAAGAATTGATGTAGAAGCTGGAAAATTCAAAGCGTTCCGTTAAGATGCGCTCGGGAGACGGGCATTACTTGGAATTTAAGTCCAAGAAAATGTCCGCACCCCCAAATGCGTCAATTTTGCGCCAGTGCAGCTTCGAATCGTTTTTCACGCATTGAAAGGTCTGCCCCTGCAGAACATCATCAATGCTTTTATATTTATCGTAAGGGACAAAATCCTCGTTGCCGCAAATATAGGCGTGGACGGGGGATCCCGTGCTGCTCTGCGTAGAATCTGATGTAGAACCAGATAGGGGGTTCAATGATGACTCCTGGCTGAATGACATCTTTGCAAATCGTCGCGACAGTTGCCAGGATAGCAGCAAAATCGGTGTCTGCCTTTCGGATTCTTTCAATGTACGAAAAAGTTCTGAGCTCCAACCGACGCTCCTCCAGATGTAATCTACCAAGTGGCGCACATCGTTGCAGTTCATGTGAGTGGAGGAGGTCGAAACAGACGAAGATATTCCCAACTTGCCAGCAATATTTCCCTAAATCGACAGGATAGGTGGTCACAATGTTGCCGTTACGTTTGGCTTTCCCGATATCTTCCTGCATCCATTTGGCATTTTTGCTTCTACTGCGCCCGTTTGCGTTACTTTTTTTGAAAATGCCTTCCGCCTGGCAGTTGCGTTGAGAGCTAGACGATCGTTAAGAGCATCTTCTGTGATAGGAGCATTCAAAACCCGACGCGTGAGGCGATAGACCAGCGGGTTGGGCATATAGTTTGGGTCGTCCCAGATGGAGAAGTCGGAACCGCCGTCGGCGCAGCGGATCGCGGCGGCCAGTGCGGCGCTTCTTGACACGCCGCAGTCGCAGCAGACGAACAGCTCCGGCCGCGCATCCGGCCGTTGGAGAAAGGAAGCAACATCGGCTGCTAATTGCGCAGAAAACGCCGCCGGGTCATCGACATCGACGGTATCCCGGAAGTCCAGCCGCAGTACGTTAGAAGGCAGCGGCTTGGAGAGATAGTCCTCCGAGGTGCAGAGAATAAAATCTAACGCAGGATCGTCCGTGCAATGCAGCACGGCTTTGATTGGGCTGATATAGATATCTCTCATTTTATATTCCTCCCGAGTACTACAACCTGACCGATCAGCGGCGCCAATTCCGGTAAAAGCTCCTCCGGCGGTCGGTCGGCGGTCAGAATGGTCCGCTTTCCTGTTTCGTTGCGGCTGCGCAGAAGCTGCAAAAACCGATTCGCCATAATGGGGTAGACTGCAAATTGCACATTATCCATCAGAAGCATTTCAGTATTACAATATTCGGCGAACCGTGCTTCCAAATTTCCTTCGCGCATCGCGCAGATCATCTCATTGAAGAACCAGTCGCCGGTGCGCAGTAACAATTCAAGCCCGGGCGTCCGCTGTAAAGCTCGGCGGGCGGCTGCGTGCAAAAGATGCGTTTTTCCGACATTTCGGTCGCCGTAGATGTACAAAAGCGGCGCATCCGCCTGTTCCGCCCAACGCATTGCCGCGTCAAACGCCGCCGCGTTTTCCTGGGTGACCACGAAATTCTCTCCGGTGTACTGCGGATTTATGCGTGCGACTACCATAGGGTCGGAGCGGAAGGCTGCCGTTTTTTCATCATCCCAGAGTTCGAGCTGCAATTCGCTGTTCAGCGTATCATGCAAGATGCGCTCTGTTTCATCGAAAAAACGTTCTAAAAACAAACTCTGCTGCTCGCGATCCGCAATGTATAACGCAAACACGCCATTTTCTGCGCAAATCGGTTCCGCACTTTCCCAAAGCGGTTCCGACTGCGCAATTTCTCTGCTATTCTGCAATTCCTGTAGAATACGACACCAAATGTAAGCAGCAGATTCCATAATGCTCTCCTTATAGACCACAGGCACATTTTGCCGAAATATATTTTTGCTCACGAACAGCAAACGCATCAAGAAGTGAATGCCGGAACCGTTCGTCATGCGGTAAAAGCCCTTACAGGTCATGCATGCGTTTTTTCAACGTTTGTCTGCCTCGGTGGCTGTGGATGTTGCCTTAAAACGCTCTCTTGCAGCAATGATTCCAAGCGTCAATGAGGTATCCCGGCAGAGCTTTCGTGTATCCCCGGGCACATCTTCCATCACACACAGCCGCCACAAAATTGCCGAGGCATAAAGGAATGCCTCGTAGTCCCCGCGATAGGCGTCCCTCTTTGCAAGGAAAATCGCTTCGCAAATAGGCTCCATTCGCTCCCATGTCCATGCAAGCTCACGGGATTGATACATACTCAGAATCCCGCGTTCCGTCAGACGAAGCCGAAGCATTCCCTTCTCATCGGTGATTTTCTCCAGCCAACCGGTCTGTCGCAGGCGTTCTATGGTTTGAGCTTGATCCCTAAAGAGAATATCCGTTAGAGCATTCGTCATTCCCTTCGGAAATTCAGAGAGCGGGCACAGAACGACTGCCATTTTTGGGCTGAGTTCGACGCAGGGAGCCGATCGACTGAAGTCGATTCCGCGCAAGCGCTTCCACCGCTGTAATGTCATCCGCTTGCGCCAGCTTCGGGTCGCCATATCCACTCCCCAGATGAATTCGCCGGGAAAGTCCGGGCTATGCGCCAATCCGTCAATGTAGGAAGCCAGAATGTCTGCATCAGTATATTGTCCTGCATTCTCCATTTGAATCAGGACTTTCTCAGCCCGCTTGAGGGAAAAGCACACATCTTCCTCCGTACATTCCATCCGAACGGAAGCACCAAGGGTTAGATTACCGGTTTTCTTACGCCGAAGCCGTCCGGATTTCAACATACAATCGACGAAGGAATGACTGTGCGGCAACAACAGCTCCAGCAGACGGAGCGGTACCTCGCCGCCCAGCTTCACGATCATTAAGGCCTCCCGCTTCACGCTTGAGACTTCCCCGAAAAGGAAGCCGCCGACTTCGGGATGCTTCGGATACTCTTCAGCAAAAAACAGCATATCCTGTACCTGCAATGCCGCTTCCAGCATCTTCGGGTCATGGCGGATCTGCTCGACAAATTGCAGCCGTCCCAGCAGGTTTCTCAAATAATAGTCTGTGCGGATGGAACCGTCGAAATCGATGAATTTGGGATCGTTCATCCGCCGGATGTGCTCCGCCAGGGTGGATTTTTGGAGGAAATACACCTCTTGACGCAGCTTGCGGCGATAGGATTTCGGCACGGACAGGACCTCGTTGGTCACAATGCCGCAGACCTGATGCCGAGCTCCGGGACCGAGAACCCGAATCTTCTTGGAATTCATGGAAAAGCCTTCCGCTTTCAGTGTCGCCCGGACAAAGCGAAGAAGTCCGGCAATATCCATCCGGTCTGCGGAGAAGGTCAGATCGTCGCTGTAGCGCGTATAGATGATCCCTCGCTCGTCGCAGTAGGCGCAGACAATCTCGTCAAACCGCCCCATCACAAGATTGGCAAGCGCCGGAGAAGAGGGAGCGCCCTGCGGCAGATGTCCACGGAGCGTGCAGAGCTTGGCCAGCAGGGTTGCCACAGGCTTGTCATAGCCTGCCTCGGCAAACACTCCGTAGACCTTCCCGTAGGAAACCGTTTCAAAGAAATGGGAAATGTCTGCCTTGACCATCTGCTTTTTCCCTACGTGTGGAACGGCGTTGTCCTTGAGACACACGCCCTTTCGGTAAGCAAAGCTCACAGAGCTGACCTCCTGCCTCTCCAAAATGTTGCGGAGGATCCAGCGCTGGAGCTTCATCAGTGTGGGGTGGGGTGTGGAGATTTTTCTGCATTTTTCACTCCGCGAACGGTCAAAGAGCGTGCGCTCGGAATAAAAAGCTCCCGTGTCATTGCTGATTTTCAGCGTCTGTCGGAGACGATAAGAATAGTCCGTCTCATCCTGAGGCTGAAATGCCAGCAGCACAAAAATCTGCACCGAGGGAATATAAGGAATCTCCCTGTGCGGAGCGTTCAAATACGCCTCGGGCGTTGCCCAAGCCTTTCCTTTCTGTGCCTCTCGATGGAGAACTGCCAGATCCACGGCATTGCAGTTCACTTGCCCATTCTTTTTGTATTGCATTTCTCTTCCTCCTTCACGTTTGTCTTTCGCGGAATGCACATCAAAGTGGCTGGGCAGACCAAATCAACCAACAAGTTCAATCAGTTCAATGATTGCTTTAGCATCTAAAATCAGGCTGTAACCCATGTACACAATCAGACCGGAAAGTGTCAAAGTGCCAAAGGTTGCAAGGCCAATGCAGAGCCAGCCCGTCCAACCGGAGTGTGCGAGGCGTCTCCGGTTTCTCTTTGAAAAAACATTCAGCATAAACAAGAGGTAATTATCAATGCCGAGCGCGATCCCCAACGTCTTGCCGCCGTCCAGAAGCGGTGCAGGCATAAGGTTCAGAATGGCCATGTAGAGATTGCATTCTGCAAGCCAATCATATATCTCAGCGTGCGGACTGCCTGTGCAGGCCAGCAGGAAGAAAACTCCGGAAAGCAGAAAATTTACTTCGATCCCCGCTAAGAAAAGCTGCGCCTTGTGCCGTCGGATTCTGACTCTGTTGTCTTGCTTGAAGGATACATACGCCCCCAGGGGGATCACGCGAAATAGCAACAGAAGTCCGGCATTTGAAACGTAATACCGATATGCAACCGCCGCTGAAAAATGTCCGAATTCATGGGCGGAGATTGACAGGGAAAACAGCAGATAGAAAAGAGCTATATCAAAATAATCGAGGTCGCCGAAAATGGGCTTGTACGTCATATAACGAGCAATGCCAAAAGCAAAGAGAACGACTGCGGCAAAGGGCAGAAGCAAGTTGAAAATGCCTGCAAAGGTGCGGAGGCTCTTCACGCGGTTCGCCACGGGAAAGAGGATGAAGCGCCCGACGATAAAGCCGTGGTAGCGTTTGGTGGTGATCAAATTGAGGCCCTTTAATCGGCGAAGAACTGCTGCAAGTTGCTGGGAAGAAAGTCCGGGAAAAGCCTGAGAAAGGTTCGTTTTTCCGTCAGCGGAGGAAAGAACCTCGTATTCCACCGGCGTAAGCTCCACCCGGTCCCCAACGGATTCGGCATAGTATATATCGCGCTGCGCGTCATAATGCAGAAGAACCGTTTCATCGATCATCGGCTTCATTTGGGCTTCACCTCGGCTCCGTTTGAAGATAAAAATAGAAAGTGACAGAAGTACAGGCGCATGATCCGGCGTGCGGGAAACCGCACGCGTCTCGGGCAAGGTGGAACGGAGTGCGACTCGCACTCCTGTTTTTTCGCAGCGAAAAAACAACAAGCTACTTCTGCCACTTTCGTGGTTACTAAATTCTACCGCAACTCAGAAAAATATCAAGTGGCAAACTCAAACAAAAACTGCCATATAATTTGTTGAAAACGTCAAAAGCGGGTCAAATCGCCTTCTTCATCTTCGTTGATCTGATTGAGCAGAGAAAGCAGCCCGGCTCCCTGCGTGGTGCTTTCCCGTTCCCGTTCCACTTCACGGGCAAGCGCTTGCAGGTCGGGGTCACTGCGCAGTCGGGCGGACGCGTATCGCAAAATGTTGCCGCAGCACATAATCGCCAGCCGCAGCATTACGGGATCGTCATCGTACCCCAATGCCAGCACCGTCGTTGCCGCAAGGCTATCTCTACACATAACTGTATACAGGAATCCGGGATCGTCATAAAACAGCACAGCATTGCGGCTGGAGAAAATCCTGCGACCGCATTGCTTCTCCAGGTATTCCTCGTCCGGTGTTCCGCTGCCGAAATAACACCGTTCGCTGTCGTCAGCGCACTGGCCCCGGTGCATTTCACCCTCGGCAAAACAACGTGACATATACCGTTCCTGCTCAGGAAACAACGCCCGCAGCTCGTCAAGAAGTTCGCCTTCAAAGACTTCAGATAGGCGGATCACACACCAAGGTGTATTCAGAAGCGGCGCTGCTTCACGCAGAAGCGCCTGTGCGATTTCCGGCTTCTTCGCGCGTGCGGCGCGTAAAACTCCTACACCGACCCTGGGAATGCTGAGCAAAGCCTCCAGATATCCCGCAATTCCGACCCGCGAATCCGACCATGTCGGCACACCAGCTGCGAAGGTGTCGGCGCGTTCTGTGCGGTCGAGCACCTCCCGGTACCTGCGATAAAAGGCAAGCGCAGACTGCGGCGTTCCGTAGAGACAGTGAAGCTCAAAAACAGAAACAATGGCGAAGCTGCTTTGAACCGGTAACGTTATCTTGCATTTTACCAGAAGCTGTGCAGCGATCTCCGGCCGGAAGGAACGGTATTTCTGCGCCGGGCAATCCCGCACCATTCGAACGAAGTAGAGCTGTTCGAGAAGCTCCGACTCCTGTGAAACGATATTGCAATCGATGCTGCCGCTGCTCAACGCAGTAGCCAAGGTGTAAAGCTCCTGGCAGCGCGCAATGTGCAGAGGCGTCGGAAGATAGGACCGGGGCAGTTCGCCACAAACAGCGCGCCTTTTATGAACGGAAGGGACATCCGGCAGCTGCAAGATGTCGTTGACAATCATGCTCAGAAGTGCCGCATCCTCGTTGCTCCAAGGCTTCTTAGCGTGAAAGTATGTAACGCAAAGGTCAATGTGCCGCCGGTAGATCTCTCCCACAGAAAAGCCCGACAAAAGGATATAGGCGGTGAAATGCAGCGCGGCCGCTGCCGGTTCGTCGGCCGCTTCGGAAAAACGTCGGTGCGCTTCGGCAGCGAGCGCGGTGCCGGTATACTGTTTCCCCCAACACATGGTTTCCGTATTGATTGGGAACAGAGACAGCAGCTTCCATCCTGCTGCTTTGAATTCTTCTGATTCCGCCATCTGTATCGCAAAACGGAACAGGTCAATCGTTTGTAAGGCTTGTTGAGAAATGCACCCTCCCAGCACCATATCAAAAATGGCATCTACATAATGCTCGCAGAAGGGGGTTGCCGTAAGGCACTCCAAGAGCTTACTGACGACTTCTGCGCTGACTCTGCCGAGATGTTTTCTGGCGATATTCAGATGATAGTCCTGCGTATACTTTTCTCTGGCATAATACCGGAGAAAACAGGCTCCCAAGAGCTGTTCTGCGCGGTTCTCCGAAAAAAGAAGCTTTTGCGCCAGTGCTTCCGGAGCTATGCGTGTTCTTTGGCACGCCGCCGCTTGAACGACAACAGCTGCCATGCAAAGCCCCGGCTTTTCGCAGAAAACACTCTGCCGGAAAGCATCCGTGATCGCGTGAAATACATTTTCACTGTTGGGGTGCTTCTCCAGAAGCAAGTCCACCTCCGGAGAGCTTAGCTCACCATCGAATGCCAAACAGCACGCTGCCAGAACATCCTCTGGCAGCTCATGCTCCAATGCCAGCTCCTGAAGCAGTACGCGATAAACATCAGGCGCTTCCAACAGAAAGCGGACCAGCGAAGCAATCTGCTCGTTGCTCATCAGCGGCAGAATGTCATCCAGCCAGAGGAACAGACGATGGACGATAATGGCTTCGGCGCTCTTTTCCCGCTCCAAAAGGCGGGATGTGCCGTCTAACAGAAACGGTACTGCAAGGATTGCAGCAACCGCCGGAATCTGGAATCTTACCGGATCATCCCCAAGCTCAGCCTTGCCGACAGTAAGCAGACCGAGACTTTTGGCAAGCAGCACCGCCTTGACGATGTGTTCTGCGTCTGCATCGCTGTATTCAAAGAAATCGATCACCGGAGCCTCAAAATCGAGAAGGCTTTCCTGCTGCGGAAACAGCGTGCTGGCATAGCGGCCCAACGTTTGCGTGAAGTCCGCGAGAAAGACATCGTCTGTCAGCAGGCGAAGGATTTCATCCCTGCGTTCGTTCTCAAAAAGTGCCTGCAGCCCGTCTGCCTGCGCATCCGCGCTCATGAAGTTCAAGCTGCCTTCCAGTTTGTCGGAGAGGACATAAGCAACCCGCTGTCTTGCTCCGTCCTGTTGGAGAATACACCAGGTAAGCTCTGCCTGCTCTCTGCCGGGTTCAAAAATGGTCAGCGCATCGGTTGGCAACCTTTTGCTCTCAGTGAGTGCATAGATCGTACCGTTTCCCGCGACCAGCGTGCATTGCCGAAGGGAATAAACCTGCCCGTTCGAATCAGGAAATTTACGGTCTGCAATGGCGGCATAAGTCGGATTTTCCAGCAGACGTGCAAAGGACAACGGGCAATCCAAAAATCTATCGTAAAGGCAGCGGAAAATACGACGATAAATTGCAGCCTGTAAGGGTGTAGGACGAATATGGCAGTTGTTAGAATCCATGAAAATACCTCCTTCGATTCAAGCTGAGCGGCGCTGCCGACACCTTCTCATAATATGAGTCGCGCTGGAAGATGGACGAATTGCCTTATTTACCTTCCGATGTTTTACCATGTCGGCCCTACACCGGCATCGTTCAGCCCAAAAAAGACATGGGCTTTATTTGTGCGATCTGTTCCTAAATGATAGTGGTAGAAATATGTGGTGATATCCTTAGAGGGGCGTGCTTTATCTCGCTCCATAATTGCTGCACCATACATTGCGGCCAGTAATAGTGCTTCATCTTCATTTGCGGTGTAGACATCACAGCCTGTAAGCTGAACATACAGAAAGGCCTCTGCTCGATCCATGCAGTAGTTGTCGAGATACTTTAGACCACCCGGGAAACGACTCACTCTGCGGAAAGAAGAATCTGAACATGTATTTTTGGCCCGGCCACGCAAATAGTCAACAAAATCGGCCTCGGTCACTGCGGCGCTTATCTCTGCCGTTTCCGGGATTGGATAATCGTTTGCGACACACAGTGCTATGACAGCAATTACAGCAAAGGCAATGTCGCCAATTGGCAACGGCCCGTCTGCAGCGGCAAGAGGCAATGCAAGAGTTAGCGATCCCATAACTTTGGTAGCCTCGCCTATACTTTTTCCATTGCTGGCTTTGGCAGTCACCATCCCGCAATTACAGACACCGTATATGACTCCGTTAATGTGTAACTCCTGTTCGTTATGCTTGTGAACAGAAACGTTACCGCTGTATATATACCCGGTTTCACCATCTAGGTCCACCTTGTACCATTTGCGAAAGCTGCCGTTCCGGCAAGATCCCGATGAAGCAAGAACGGCAGCATCTGAACAGCGGGCAATAACAGCATACTTGGAACCGGCACCGGAACGAATTGGAGCATTGCTTTTTTTGACATCAAGCAGCACTGATGCTGATGACAAATCTCCAACATTTCCGGTCAGGGTAAGAGCGGTATCAGAATGGTCAGTGACGGATGATAATACCCCTGCTTCAGGCCGGCAAAGACGGTTGCTCTTTAGTAAGTCAAGCATATACAAGTTTTGCTCAGCTGAACCGGCGTAATCCTCTATACCGTTTGCCTCCGCAATTTTGCATCGGAAGTTGAAAGAAGCATCGACTCCGATGCTATTAAGCGCATCAACAATTGATGTGAAGTTTTCTTCGCAAGCGGGGTAGTAGGGACTGTCAGGAACATCTTGGTTATAAGAGATTTTTGATTTCCCGTTCGGATCAATAAGGATTCCCGCACGGAGCTTTTCAAGCATTTCAGTATTTTGGGATGCGGTTCCAGTGTAGCCGGGAATACCGTTCGCCGCAGCAATCCTTTCTCTATTTTGATAGGACGGATCAATACCCAAGGACCGCAAGGCATCCACAATGGATGAAGAATTCCCCGTATACGCTGTGTAATGTACCTCGTTGGAGGCGCTTGCGGCAGGAATCATTCCAATCATGAGCGTGAGGATGAGAAGGATTGAAGTCAACCGCAGAATCGTAACCTTTTTCATAGTGTCAACACTCCTTTTTTCAAGTTCCACATTCATCATAGCACCGCACAATCACCCCGTCAAGTACTTCTGGGAATTTTGATATAAATTTCTGGAATTTAAGTCAAAAGACCGGGAAGCTGTTGACATTTCGGGTACGCCATTATATAATGAGTTGGCTAAACTAAAAAGAGGCCGGCGCTTGGAGGAAGATATGGACGAGTTTTTTCTGAATGACCCGTTGAATCTAAAAGGGCAGATCCAGTATATTGCAACATTTATGAAAGAGGCAAACGCTGCTACAGCGTTGGATACCATTCTGGGATTTTTAACGCAGCTTTTCTCCCACCTAGATCGTTGTTATACCGAAAGTGAAACAGAAACCGAAAAGTTGATTAGAGCGATACAGAAAACATTGAGTGGAAATCCGCCGTCGCAAAGGCTCAGAGAGCTTGCAGCGGACATCGCCGAAGGAAGGCTGGATGAGTATTTACGCGAGATGCTCCGGCCAATCGTAGCGGAGATATGCCAGGTTCGCCATTCCCAAGTGCTATGGGACAGCCTGCTGCTAAAGGCATCGCCGCTGTTTTTTGAAAAAGCAGAATTGCAACGCCTGCAAGAATTGACTATTTACTCATCATCGGAAAAGTGTTGTGAATTTCTGCTGCTTCTTATCAAGCACGGCTTTTCGACGTTAGAAAATATCCCGGAGCTGGCGGCAAAACGAATCTATGACGAGGCGCAAACCTATGATTTCGACCAACCGGCGCGGTTCAGACTATTAAAAGTCGCTGCTGATTACGGTAATCGACAGGCCGCTCTGGAATATGGCAACTACATGAATCGAACGCGTGCGGATGGGGTCGTACCGCCGCAGGATGCAGCGGAGGCATTCCACTATACGCTAATGGCGCTGCCGCTCCCCAGTGCGATGTGGAATCTTGCTTATCAGTTGGAATCGCTGCAGCTATCTGCGGAACAGTTTGAGCTTCTGTGTTCCACTTTGAGAATCAATGAGAAGCTCAAAAATAGCGAATTTGTGCCATATTTGTACGAACTGGATTCTGTTGCTTGTATGGCTGCCTCGGATAAGAAACGAATTTTCTATAATTATGCTTATAAGATTTATTTCTATTTGGCATATTCCGGCTTCTCTAAAGGATTTAATTCCTTGTCCAAGCTGCTCAGCCAACCACAATTTGAATTCAAAATGCTTCAGGGGACAGAATATTTGGATAAATTCTCCTTAGCCGATCATTATTTAAGAAAAGCGGTTATGGGCGGCTGTGTCGCGGCGATGCAAAGCGCGGGCATTCAAAATTACAAGCAATTAACGGTCAAAGAAAATCGCGTTACTACTGATTTACAATATACGGAACAACTGTTGCAAACAGCATCCTACTACGGAATGAACCGCAGCTTAAGCGTACTGGGGGACTTCTATTTGGACTGTTTGCCCAAGCGGGATGTTGGAAAGGCCATAGGTTGTTATCGGGAGGCATTGAAAATAAAAAAAGACGGCGGTATCTATTACCGCCTTGGCTTATTATCTTCCTCACAGAGTGAAAAGACAAATTATTTTAAATGCGCAATGGACGCAGGAAATGCAAATGCGGCGTATCAGTATGTATTATGCGAACTCGGATGCTCCCCATCGAGCAAGAATCGAGGGCAATTGCGCTGGGCAATTGATGTACTTTCTCAGTATATCCCTCAAATGAGCCAGGAAATTCAGGAGCAGGCAAAATACTACGAAAGAGAACTACGGGACTTGTTGCAGCGTGAAACGGAACAGGCCGCCGCACCAGATTTGTAGTCAAACGATATGAAATAGAGCAATTTCTTATAGGTTGGAGGAGACGTCATTGGAAACATTTATCGGGTTGGTCGTCATTGCAATTATTGGACTATGCATATATTGAGCCGGCGGTTTCGGTAATTTTATTTGCTGGATCATTGGTATAGTCCTTCTGATCATGGCAGTTATTCTCACTGTAAGGTATATAAAACAATACACTATAAAAGATTAGAAAGGTCTAACAAAAAACGTGAGGAGCAATCTCGTGACAATAGGGACAAAATTGAAAATAATCTAATTCAAGAGTATGCGGCCGGCCGAGAGCTGCGCAAGGCATTAAACGTCGTTTTACAGGGTGATATGTCTAATCGTCCGAGTGAAATAACCATCAGTTCACGGGGGATAATCGCAATATATGGAAATTTAATTAACAACAAAAGCGTATGTTATGACTTCCTGGAAAACCGAGTTGAGCCGCCAGCATTTGTTGATAGGGATAGTTGGTATCAACCCAGACCAATTATGGCAATGGGTTGGGCGGTTATTCGTGTGTTAAAGAATGATTATGAGATGACATCGTACAGCAGCGGAGAGATGGCTTTCTTAAAGCTGAAGCCAGACAGACATTTTTGATTTTTCAAGGAGGCTATACATATGTTTAGGAACTTTTACGAGTATTACCAATGGGTCCTATCGAGGTTTAACCCCGTGTATGCCTCAGAAATCAGGAGGCTATTAAATGTCGCTCTCGACTTTTATAACGATAAAAACTACCAATCTTTTATAATAATGTTACGAAAGATTGCGGCATACTTAGAAGAAACTGGTAAAACAGAAGAAGCTCGTACAACGCGAAACTGGGAAATCATGTTTCGACATAATTTAAGGGCAAAACGCAGCGAATAAGACGGGCATGCGCCGGAGGCCAAGTTTACTGTAGGCTTCGCACGGTTGTGCGAATGTCGTTCAAGAAAAAGTCGTTACCTCTTATGAAGCACAGGTGGATTATTACACCAAGTTCATCCGGGAAAATCCGGATTGGGACTTTGTAGAAGTCTATACCGACGAGGGTATCAGTGCCGTCAACACCAAACACCGCGACGGCTTTAACCGGATGATCCGGGATGCCCTTGCCGGAAAGATCGACCTTATCGTCACCAAGTCCGTCAGCCGTTTTGCCCGGAACACCGTAGACAGTCTGACCACCATCCGCAAGCTGAAGGAGGCCGGTTGCGAGTGCTTCTTTCAGAAAGAGAATATCATGACCTTCGACTCCAAAGGGGAACTGCTCATCACCATCATGTCGAGCCTTGCCCAGGAGGAAAGCCGCAGCATCTCCGAAAACGTTACCTGGGGGCAGCGAAAGCGCTTCGCCGACGGGAAAGTCAGCATCCCTTACGGTCAATTTCTGGGGTATCGCAAAGGTGCCGACGGACTGCCGGAGATCATCCCGGAAGAAGCGGAGATCGTCAAACGCATCTACCGCGAGTTCCTTCAGGGGAAATCCACAAATGCCATCGCCACCACGCTGACGAAGGAGGGCATCCCTACCCCCGGAAAAAAGGCCGTCTGGCAGAGAGCTACCGTGGAGAGCATCCTGCAGAACGAGAAATGCAAAGGCTCCGCACTGCTTCAGAAATCCTTTACGGTGGATTTCCTCACCAAGAAAACCAAGGTCAACGAGGGCGAAGTGCCTCAGTACTATGTGGAGGATAGCCACCCCGCCATTATCGAGCCGTGGGAGTGGGAACAGGTGCAAGCGGAGTTGGAACGGCGCAAAAACAGCCGCACCCGGCACCGCCAGACCAGCCCGTTCTCCGGGAAGATCCTTTGTGCCGACTGCGGCGGGATTTTCGGCGCCAAGACCTGGCACTCCACCGACCGTTACCGCCGGGTCATCTGGCAGTGTAACGACAAATTTAAGGGGGAACACAAATGCGAAACGCCCCATCTTACCGAGAAGCGACTGAAAGAACTGTTCCTGTCGGCCCTTGGGGCGTATCTTTCCGACCGGGAGACCGTCATTGTCCGGCTGCGCGATACCCAGCGGGTGCTTACGGATACGGATTTTATCGACGAGGACATTCGGACTTTGGAGGAGGAATTGACCGCCGTTACTGAAATGCTGCGCCTCTGCATCGAAGAAAACGCAGCCAATGCCACGACTGAGGAAACCTACCGCGCCACCCACGCCGAACTGTGCCGCCGCTTTGAAGAAACCGAAGCCAGACTGACATCGCTGCAAAAGCAGCGGGACAGAATGAAAGCCGATGCCATTGCCATCGGCGGTATGATGTTCGAGTTGGGAGAACTGACCGCCCTGCCGCTGACCTTCGACGAAAAGCTCTGGAACGGCACCATCGACCACGTCATCGTCTATGCCGACGAAAGGGTCGTGTTTTGCTTCAAGGACGGGAAGGAAATCGTAACAGGGCTATGAAACATTACAGAAGCAGGCCCAGGCTGGCAGATGTGATACCTCCTACCTGGGTCTATTTTTATAGATGTTATATGCTTCCTTGTGTTGGTTTCTTATCTGTGTTCTCAATGCAGAAACATTTTTGCATTCTTTAAAGCGAAACCAAGTTCAACTCAGCTACTTATTGCAACTCATATTTACGAGCATGATAATTGCGCCACTTTTTTCAAACGAGTTTAACTTTTGAGGCTCAAAAATTCCAACTCAAATAAAATACTTTCTATTACTGCAAGTGGTGCCGAGGACGTATCAATAATCTTCTGCATATCGAGTGAATCAATAAGCGCACGCGCACGTTTCCCCTCATGATAAGTTTTGCCAACCTGGCGGAACAATTTCTTTAATTTTGCTTTCCCTTTGCTTCCAGTGGGAAGCTCCATCGTGGAGGAACTCCCCAAGAAACTGGATACTCCATCAATGTCGGATAGAATAATATCCTCAATATCCGCCGCAGCTGCTATATCATGAACGGCTTTTGCCTTCTTTTTCAAAGATGTACGCAGATTTGCCCAATCGCCCTCATAGAATTTAGTGATATCATTTTTGTAATTGTCCAGATCATAACACAGAAATACAGTCCACGAACCCACATCTTTATGCTTTTCTTTACACTGAGTAATGAACCAGCGGTTGGAATGTGGCATTTGGGTAACGGTATTTACTGTGTTAAATTTAAGCATCAAAGCGCGTTTGGGCGTTCTCAGCGAATAAATTATATCTGGGCTATTACCACAATCAAGCTGCCGTTCAAGGATACCACCATGCTTTTTACAAAGAAATTCCAATAATGACAGATAAAATTCCTTTTCAGTATCCCCCTCTAAGATAAAGGCAATGCCTTCTTCGTATTTGTTACTCATTGCAGCTATCCTCCAAATATGCGGAAAGAATGGCTGCCGAGTCTTCATCTCCAGACATCAATTCAAATAAATACTCACCAACTGAGGTTTCCAATTCACGTGTTGTAGAAATAAGATTTTTAACCTTTGATGGATGAATCCTTCTAAATGTTGCAACGCCCGAATCGTTTGGGACGCCAATATAAATTGACTCTGGCTTCAGATACTGAATCAAATAAGGCGAATGGCTGGTAACAATCAAAGAAGTTCCTTCGAGAATCTCTGATAAGGCTTCCAGCAATCGACGAATCATCTTCGGATGAATACTGGTTTCGATTTCATCCACACCGAGTACATTTGTATGGTAGCTCCCGCCAAACACAGCATTGGCAACCAGCCAAAAAACGCGCTTAGTGCCGGTAGACATATGCTCCATGCTAATAGGCTGATTCAAATATTTGCTTCGAATGATTAATCTGTACAGTTCATCTTTAACATGATATGGGAGCTCCTCTTGGGCTGCCTCAACAGCTTCATCCCCCGAAGGGGCAACTATATATGCTTTAAAGGCTTGTGTTTGACCCTTTAATGAGTATGCACTCAATTCAACCTGCTCAAATTCTGGGAATAAATCATATATTGTCTCTATAAAGAGGTTGAACTGTTCAGGTCTTTCCTTGCTAAGAACACTGAGTGCTCTAGGAATATCGTCATCATCAAATGCTAGTTCAGATTTCGCATCAAATTCAAATTCAATTGGATTCGGTCTGAAGGATCTATCAAGCTCCAAGGTATTGCACATCCGATAACCCAATTTTTTGATTTTACGAATTGTGGAGGTTATTTCGACATCATCGAAAGACGAAATAATATCAACTGCCAAAACATCTTCTGCCAACGCAATTTTTCTGAATCCAGTTTTTGTTTTACCCGCTTTATATTGTCCCTTATCTCGCTTTAAATACGCAGTATACCGCACGCTTTCCGTTGCACGCATCTCAATTTGTTCATCGGTAATAACTGCGCCTGTTTCCTGGTCATTATACCATATAAAGCTAAATCCATATCTGACAAACCTGTACTGCTTTAATTCTGGATCATCAAATTCAACAACGAATTTGTATTCTTTTCCCGCAAGTTCAGGTGACAAAGGAATACCTCGTCTCCATCTCATCATTGTATTTCTTTCTTTAGGCGATGCAGAAATAAAGTCAAAACCAAAACGAATTGCTTCCAGCAAGTTTGATTTTCCGTAATTGTTTGTTGATACCAAGGCAATCATGCGTGTTAAATCCAAGGTTGTTTCTGCAAGATTCTTGAAGTTGCCTATAGTAATACGTTTGATTCTCATGGATATCACTCCTTCTTTCTTCTATTATAACATGAGTTTTTCTAAATTCAATAGAATTATACCACTCAGATTCAATCTACATTCAAATTTGCATAAACTTAAAACTAAGTTTATGTAAAATACCAAACTCATTTTTGAACAACCATCTATAGGCGAAACTCTCATCTCAGCACTGAGCGGGTTTCTGTATTCTTCATTCTCTGCCAATTCTCACACCAGATGCGCACCCAACCTCACTCCGCCAGCAAAGGTAATCAGCTTGTACTTAACACACAGTAATACCGCATTGCGATCATCGATCTACAGCAAACCGGGCATGCTTGCTCTATCTTCGCCCAAACTCTATCCGAATTATGCCACTTCCCATAATGCGGTCACAGGGCATCTTACGCACATACATAATCATATGCCGTACGCTGTTAATCGCAGGCCTAGCGGTGGCAGAAATGATTCTGCTGTTCTATTCTGTCCTTTCTGTCCCATGGGTATCAATAAAAAACCGTCCATATCCGAGATTACTCCCAGCCATGGACGGTTCTGTGTATATAAAAAATAATAATTTATCGTTTGTATTCTTATAACGATTGCAATTCTCACAAGCTGTGCTTTTGGGAACACCCGGCTGCGGCAAATGGGACATCACGGTCTGTTCAACTGCAGAAATATTCTGAAAATCCTCCGTTTTCAGACAGAAAACGCCTACAGAACAGCAGAAAATAAAAAATTACCGTTGCTGATATGGTATCAACAACGGTAACAGATTTGGCGAATAACCCTAAAACCACTACCAATTTAGGTAGGGGGTTCAAGGGGGTTCACTTTCTTAGAGGGGGTTCATTTATTACCAAGGATCATTGGGCCAATGCATCACATTGCAATTCCCTCTGATATGATTGTTTGCACCTCATATATCAGATCAGCTTGTAATTTAGAATATGCCTCTTTTGTTTCAGCTCCAGATGACGATAGTATTTGATAATCTATTGGTTCTGCCCCAAAACCTGGTAATTTATCTGTTACGAACCATCTATCTTTTGTAAGCTCATCCATGCCGTAGATATCTTCGGCAGCCTCTGCTTCGAGGAACTCCTGATAACCCTCAGGATCACTTTCTTTAAAGCACTCCATGTAGAGCTCGATTTTGGTATCAATTAATTTAATTTCGGCCAGATAATCTGCAAGCTGACGGATTTTTTGAGGGATGCTGGGTTCAAAAAGTGTTGTAGCTTCGAAAAGCACTTCATCATATTTTTGGAAAGAAATGCCTTTTAATACATCCAACCTGTGTGGGAGAAGCGCGATATTTGAGTCTCGTTTCCTTCGTGCTTCTTCTTTCTTCACAAGAACCTGCTCACGGGCTTGGCTATCTCTGCGAATGGCATCCTCCCGGTCGATAGCATCTTTTCGAATTGCATCTTCTCTGGCGATGGCTTCTTTTTGTGCTTTATCCTCCCGCGCCTGATCTTCCTGTCGCATCTGTATTTCACGGACTTCGTTCTGCCGCCGCTGTTTTTCATTTATGGCCTGCAACTGCTTATTTTGCCATAAAGATAGAATACCCAAAGAAACTGTGCCAACGTAAGTTAATAGCTCACCTGCCGTCCATTTTGCTTGCAACCAGTTGTGTGTGGTATAGATTGAAAAAAGGACATGAACTAAGAGTAAAAAAAGAATGCTTAAAATGAGAAAAGCAACCAACCAGTATTTCTCAAACCATTGTGCAGACTTCTTTTCTTGTTTTTTCTCCGGCTCCATATCATCACCCGCCTTTTCCATCATTATAGCGGATATTCGGCATTTTTCAACTATTAAAGCCCGTCCTACACGTTTCCTTTTTCACCAAATCTGCCGTCCAGACTATGAACGCCTCTGGGGTCGGCACTCCGTCCGTGAAGGGACTATTTTCCCACAGGGGGTTATTGAGGTCGTATGCCTCCCGGATGGAGAACTCCATCTCAGCCCGTACCTCCGCCTCGGAAACGCCCTCACGCCGGGCAACCTCCCGGATAGCACGTCTGCCTGCGTCCATTACTTTTTTATTGTTTTTGTAGTTCGACATAATCTGACTCCTTTTCCCACGCTCTTTGAAATGTATTTGGCGTTCAATCTAACTGTATAGTATCACAGCCCATTTGTCGAAATCACTCGAAACCCGTCTTTATAATGAGAACAGCAATTATTTCATTCAAAAGTATATTTCCAATTAAACATTTGATTTTTGGGCTGTTTTTCGTTATAATGATTGTGTAAATTGTTGGAGAATTCGAACGGCCATCAACAGTACTCCAGGGATCCGTTTGCAGCAGAAAGGCAGGGAGAACATGGAAGATTTTATTATTCTTAAAATCAACAATAATGGACATGACGACGCTGCATCCTTCAAAGAGGAACTTTCTAAGTATGCAGTCGATACTTTTGTCGAGCATTCGGATTTAGCCATTGAATTTATCAACTATGTCTTGCCTGTAGCGAATTTTGCAATCGCATTTTTGGCACTCCCGTATATTGCTCAATATATCGATAAAAGAATTATCACAGTTACTTTTGGTGCGTTTGAGCTAAATAATAATTGGAAGAGTGTTTTAAAGGATATCTGTAAAGATCCTGAGGTGAAAGCCGATTTTATTAAGGCCTTTAATAGTCACACAGTGGACTATAAGGGGAAAAGCCCCTATGTTTTGAAATTCTACTCCGAAATAAAAGCAGAACTCGGATTATTATCCGACCCAAAAGAGGGCAATACTGAAAATGATTGATTTCATTCTATACAAAAAGCATTTACTAGACCAGGAGGTCGGTTTAGATGCTTTTCGTGAAAGCGTTGATATACGTTTCCAGAATGCCATCAAACGTATGGGTCTTTCTTCAGAATGTATAGACATTAAATGCTTCTGTTCAGTTAACAAAGAGTGCGTCATGACCCCCACAAACGGAAAAATGCGGATTTATATGGATAAGCATCAGATGGATTTGCTGTATGGGTTAACACTATTCTTTTATTTGTATGGACATATAGATGTAAAATATGCGGCATATCACTATGTTTTTCGAATTTTCCCTTATTTTGAAAAAAGGCTGTCTTATTTTCTTCTTGTAATGCAAGCAGAAAAGTGTTTTTGTGCGAAAAGGCTAGCGCTTTCAAAAGCATATTTGGATGCCGCCGATGCGATTGACTATAAATCCTATTTTCCAAAGGAATCCGAAGCTGATACACTAGAGAATCAGTTCCTTCTTAACTTACTTTGGAATAAAGGTGAAAAGCAGGACATCTCTTATTGCTTCTCACTGAATTTTTTCGTTTTTCACGAACTTTCACACGCAAAATATACTCTTGCCCCCGATGATCTAAAAAGGTTTGAAGAGGCAGTAGGATATTTTTTGAACTCAACTGATTACCAGGAACTGGTATATTCTTTTGGAGAAGGACTTAATCTTCATTGCCCAGACATTCCCATCGAAGAGTGTATCTGTGATGTGTACGCATTGTATTTACTTTTTGATTTTGTATACGAGAATGCATCTGATTACCATTTCGAATATATGCTCGATAGTTACTTCGTGTCAGTTCTCATTCTTGCACTTGTTAATAGCAAACAGGCATACTGCGACTTGTTATCCGAAGAGGAATACGCTTATGCGGGAAAACGTGCAGTTTATGCAATAGCAGCGCTTGGCATTATCTGGATGAGTGAAGGACGTCCATTAAATATGCAGATGTCTTTGGGAAAGTCAATGCACTATTCATTTGACCGGTTCAAAAATCTTAAATTAACTCTCGACCATAGCTGGGGGCGGCTGTATAGTCAATTTCATCTTAACGAGCAGCCCTCCATGTCTATCGATGAAGAACGTAGTTTAGCACAAGAGTTAATTCATCGGTTTTCCAAGATATCGTAACCACATTAAAGCTCAGCATTATTCCATCGAAACCAGTCCATAAAATGAGGAAAAGCCCACAGGCTGTCAAAACCTGTGGGCATCGCTGTTTTTATGTGGTTATCTCTGCACCGCTGACGAAGCGGAAGGTTATGCTGCCGTCCCGGTTTACCGTTCCCCGGTCGATGGTGGAAAGCCAGAGCTTTGGGTCAAACTCCTGGGCTTCCGTCCCCATCTCACGGAGGGCGAACATGAATCCCCCTATAGCCTCAGCCTCGTTCTCCCTGGCCTGTCGCTTTTCCTGAAGGGCAACAATCTGGCGGTGGGTGGTATCGTATCGCTCAGCCAGGGCGTTGTACCGGGCGGTGTACTCTTCCTGGTTCTGGGCTTCCAGGGCATTGGTTTTGATGGCATCCTTTATCATCTGCCCCAACACTTCAAGCTCCCGGGTCAAGGTCGCAAGCTCAGTATCAATTCCCGTGCAGTCCGTGAGGGCCTTCTGCATAATGCGGCAATTCTCCAAAACAGGACCCTTAATAGAAAACAAGCTGTTGATTGCCTGGATGAACTTCTGTTGAATCTCTGTCTCCTCCAAGGTGACCGTTTCGCAGGAGTTTTCGCCCTTGTACTTCAGGGTGCATTGCCAGACTATTTTCTGATAGGGCTTTTTGGGGTGCCAGGTCTTAGGACCGTAGTAGTTGCCGCAGTCCCCACAAACCAGCCGGGTTGAAAATATGCTGTTGCCGCTGTACTTGCGCCGAAGCCCTTTCCTGCGGCTGAATTCTCGCTGCACCAGTTGCCATTCATGGGGGCGGATAATTGCCGGGTGGCTGTTCTCCACATAATACTGCGGTACCTCACCCTCGTTCTTTTTGGTTTTCTTGGTGAGAAAATCCACCGTGAAGCCTTTCTGCAGAAGCGCATCGCCCTTATATTTTTCATTGGTGAGAATGCTCTCCACCGTTGATGCCTGCCACTTCTCTTTTCCCGCTGGTGTTGGGATGTTCTCCTCAGTGAGCTGCTTTGCAATCCCATGGGTAGTTTTGCCCTGGATGAAAAGGCTGTAAATCTTTCTGACAACCTCTGCCTCTTCTGGGACAATCTCTGGAAGGTCATCTTCACCCCGGCGATACCCAAGGAACTGCTTGTACGGCAGGCTGACCTTTCCATCTGCGAAGCGCTTTCTTTGACCCCAGGTCACATTCTCCGAAATGGAGCGGCTCTCCTCCTGGGCAAGGCTGGACATGATGGTAATGAGCAGCTCGCCCTTGCTGTCGAACGTGAATATGTTCTCCTTTTCGAAGTACACCTCCGTCCCATGTTCTTTGAGCGTTCGGACGGTCACCAGGCTATCCACCGTGTTTCTGGCGAAGCGGCTGATGGACTTGGTCACGATGAGGTCAATCTTCCCAGCCAGGGCATCCGCCACCATGGCGTTGAAGCCATCACGCTTTTTTGTGTTGACGGCTGTGATGCCCTCGTCCGTGTAGACCTTTACAAACTCCCATTCCGGCTTCGACCGGATGTACTTGGTGTAGTAGTCTACCTGGGCCTCATAGCTGGTGAGCTGCTCCTCACTGTCTGTGGAGACACGGGCATAAGCCGCCACCCTGCGCTTCTGGATGCTGTCCATGGGAATGCGGGTCATGGGGTTCAGGGTGGATGGAATGAATGTTACCTTTGCCATGCTGCCTGGTTCCTTTCTCTGGTTTTCTGCCCAACCGCTCGGCGCATCTCCGGGGTCCAACTCTCTGCCCTGGAGCGATCCTGCCAGTGCTTCACCACCGTGGAGCCGTCCTGCAAGGTGAACACAAGCTCGTTCCCGTTCTTGGCTAGAATGCCTTTGAAGGTGTCCGGGTCACCAACCTGGGCAGCGGTGGCCAGGAGCTTCTGCTCTGGAATGGCCTTGGAGGCACAGTAGGCTTTTCCTTTAGAATTGTAGGTGGAGCAAATCCAAATGAAGCCTGTGGCTGTGGTTTTCCTGCGGTAGTGCTTTCCGCAGCACTCGCAGGTGATAAGCCCCGTGAAGGGAGAGAACTGTCGCTCTTTGGTGGGACCGTACTTTGCCTTGCGCCGCTGGATTTCTTCCTGCACCGCCTGGAACATCTCAAAGGAGATGATTGCCTCGTGGGTTTCCTGGGCGTGGTACTGTGGAAGCTCCCCGTGATTCCTCCGGGTTACCTTTGTGAGATGGTTCTCTCGAAACTTAGTCTGTAGAAGAAGGTTCCCCGTGTAGGCGTAGTTGCGGAGAATGCGCTCCACCGCGCTCTTGTGGAAGACGCAGCCGCTCTGGGTGGCATAGCCGCTTTTATTCAGCCGGTTGGCAATGATGGTGACCCCATCACCAGCCATGTAGTCGGAGAAAATACTGCGGACGATTTCCGCCTCCTCCGGTACCACCGCCAGCTTGCCATCTCCGGCACGATACCCCAGCATGAAGAACCGCCAAGGAATGCCTTCCTCAAAGTTGCGGCGCACTCTCCACTTCTGATTCTCACTGGCAGATAGGCTTTCTTCCTGAGCGTAGGATGCCAGAATGGTCATCATCAGCTCACCATCTGCACTCATAGTGTGGATGTTCTGTTCTTCAAAGTACACGTCCACGCCCAGCCCTTTCAGCTCACGCACCGTCTGAAGCAGGGTCACCGTATTTCTGGCGAACCTGGAAATGGACTTGGTAATCACCATATCCAGCTTCCCAGCTCGGCAGTCAGCCAAAAGGCTCTGAAAGCTGCCACGCCCCTCCTTGGTGCCAGTAAGGGCTTCGTCAGCATAGACTCCGCAATATTGCCACCCCTCATGGTTCTGGATGAGGTTGCTATAAGAGCTTACCTGGGCTGACAGGGAGTGTAGCATGGCATCCTTGCCACTGGACACTCTGGCGTATGCTGCGACCCGTTTGAGCCGTGGCATCTCAGCTCCCGGAAAGCTCACTTGTCGAATGATTCTTTCCATGTGTTTACCTCCTTGTTGTGTCGTATATTACCTCTGAAGGTGCCTATTATCCAGGTAATTTTGTGGTTAAAGGCGGTAAATACTGTCCAAAGATAAGCCATGCTTTTTGGCCATAATGGTATCAATTTCACGGTACTCTTCCTCTGAAATGATGCCGAGGGATACCAACCTTCTGGCGGTGGACATAGCCACCTGGTATGTTATCATATTCTGTAAGAACTCATCCATTCTCGCTCACCCCCTTGCGTCTTGCATCTGCAAAACAGGCACGGGAGCAATAAGTGCCTTTTCTACCGTACAGTCTGAATGCCTTCCCACACTGAGGGCAGACTCCTTCAAAGTAGGTTCTTCGCTGAACCAGCCCCTTATGGGCATTCCACCACGTGGTACGGCACTGAGGAGAGCAGAAACGTTTTTGCTTACGCTTGGGTACTTGCTCAACCGTAGCTCCGCACTGTGGGCACATTCCTGGCATTAGATTATCATCTACCGGGTGCCTACGGCAGAATGACTTGACCCCATTTACAGGCAGGTCAAGCATGGCGGCAATGCGCTTATACCCATAGCCCTGCCGCTGGAGCTGGACAATCCTATCTTTTTCTGTGCTTGTCATATGTGGCCTCCAATCTGAAGGAAAAAGGTCCCTTCACAGGTAGGCCACAAAAACATCATTTTTTTAGGGTCGATAACAAAAAAATTGCCCTCCAAGGAAAAATTCCTCAGAGGGCAGTCGTTTTACTTAGATTTTGATAGCATAATCCAGAGAAATCCAGCCAGCGCCGGACTTCAGGCGACCCCATCCATTGCGCTCCTCCACAATGGTGAAGCAGCCCTTGCCGGTGTACTTGCCAGTGGCGTCATAGCTGGTACTGGGACCCTTACGGATATTCAGGTCCGGGATAGTGACACGCACCAGGTAGGGAGTGGTAGTTTTCTCGGGGACAGGCTTGGTAGTCTGTGCGGAAACGAGCTGCAGATTAGATACATTCATCGGCGACATAATGGCGTACTTGCCGGACGCGTCCTTGTTGATGACCGCACGGTCACCGGACACGCTGTGAACGAACCAGTTTTTAGCCTTGACCCAGGACGGGATTGTCTGTCCGCCGTAATACTTCGTGCCGGTGATTTTCACAAGGTCACCCGCCTTGATGGCAGAGGTGGTCGGTTGCGTGGGCTGTGCGGGTTTTGCCTCTCCACCCAGCTGCACCGTGACCTTCTCGGCAAGGTCACCCATGCGGGCGTACATCCAGTTGCCGGGACAGGATTTGTTAGCGAACCAGCGATGTACGGTCAGCACCATTTCATCCGACTTCGGATTGTAGCTCAGCGTTTTCGCCTCATCTCCCAGCCAGAGCAGTTTCTTTTTGCCGTTGCGCTTACAGATGTCGGTGCAAAGCTCAATGAGCCGCTGGTACACCACATCCTTGAATGCATACGGCTCGGTAGTGTCGGAGGCGCACTCGATGGTGACGGCTCTCTGGTCGTTGGCGTTGGAGGAGGAACACCAGGAACGATTTTTCTCCTCCACATACATACCGATTCGACCATCTGCGCCAATTCCGTAGTTGCAGCTTGCCTGCTTGGAAGTCGGCAGAAAGATGTTGCCCAGCGTCTCCACCGAGCACTGACCCACCACGCAGTGCGGCGTGATGCGGTCAATGCCGTGTGTGCGCTGTCCGGAATGGTTCGGGCTGAGCTTGGTGTAGGACACCATAGGACTGTTCGTGTAAGCCATATCAGTTTTCCTCCTTTTCGCTGCGGTCATGAAGCTGCTCCAGCACGGATTTCAGCTTTTCGGGAATGGGCAGTCCCAGATGCCCCGCGTTCTCAATCAGCGAGACACCCTCGTTGGAGATGTAGAAGAAAATTACCGCCGTGCGCAGAACGCTGCCGCTGCCGATGACCTGTGCGTCAATGATGTGTCCGATGCCAACCAGGGCAAAAATCAGGATCTTCTTAAAAATGCCCTTGAAGCCCACGGCGCTGGACAGCTTCTTGTCCACCACGGCACACATGATGCCGGTGATGTAGTCAATGACTACGAATGCCAGAAGCGCGTAAAGCAAGCCGTCACATCCTCCCAGGAACCATCCGAGCCAGCCGCCGATAGCGGCGAATACCACCTGAATGGTCGTCCAGAATTCTTTCATGTTGTTGTCCTCCTTTGAAATTTGAAAATGAGTATGAAAAAAGGCACTCCGCAGAGCGCCTTGATTCCGAGAGATAGAGATATTGTTATGTTACTTTGGCCAGCGACACCGTGTGCCACGAGGACCATGTGCCGCCGTAGTTTCCTCGGATGTACATCCTTGAGCCGTCATAGACGGTGTACCGCTGCTGAATGAAGTAGCTTTCCGGCAGAAAGACCTCCAGCATACCGATTGTGGTGGTCGGAAAGTGCTTTGCCGTGGAAGCGGAATACGCAAAATAGTAGCCGGGAGTCTTCACATTGTTGAGGTCGGTGGTCGAGCCATCCACTCTGCCCATTTTGCCGTGGACATTGACACCATTCATGTGAATATTGCCGTCCACATCCAGCGTGGCTTGCGGGTTCGGCGTGTTGATGCCGACCTTCTTTTTCCGAAGCGCAATGAGCGGCGTACCCTGCGGGACAGTAAAATACAGATCCAGACTGCTCAAGGAATAGAGCTTGTCTTGGATCTGTAGATGAAAGTCGTAGGAACTGTTGGCATCCAGACTGCACAGTTCCAAATTGGAGTAGCTGAAAGAGGTTCCGCTTTTTGTTGTGCCGGAATAGATGCTAGTGTAGCTGCCGTAGCTGCTCTCACTGGTTTTCTTGTACCGATACCGCACATAGACCACGCTGTTTTTCTGCGTCCCGTCTACGGAAACGGCAGAAATAGAGCCACTGAATTTGAGCTGCATTTCCGCTTCGATATCGTTGGTTCGCCGGAGCGTTATCGAGGATATTTTCGGCTTGGTGTACGGAATGACCGTCACCGTCTGTGAAGTTTCGGCGGTGTAGCCGCGGGAGTCCGTGACCGAGAGCGTGACCGTCACACTGCCAGACTTGGCAATCTTTCCGACAGATATGGCAGCCCCTGTGGTGTTGGATGCCGATAGTCCGTTGCAGGAAGCCGTGTAATTAGAGATGGACGCTCCGTTCTTCGCAGTTGCTGTTCCCGGTGTAACCTTCAGCGTGGAGTAGCTTTGCACGAATAGCTGGTCGTTGCCCGTGAGGCTTTTCGTGGTCGTGTAGCTGTCGGCATAAGTGAATCCGCTTATGGTCGGAGCAGAATTGGTTGCCGTGGTCAGTATCGTGGCGGTTTTGCTTGAAGTGCTGCCAATCTGTGTAGAGCCGCTGAAGGAGGAAACGGCAAAGGTGCCGGTGAATGACTTCATTGAAGCCATCCAATCGAGCAGCGTGGTTCTCTGTGCCGATGACAGGGTAACCGAGCGGTTTGCCGTACCCTTCGTCCATGCAAGCCCGGTAACGGTCAGGATGGTCGTGTTCCCGCTTTTGATTGCCAGAGAATTGATGTAAGAAGGTTCGTACACGGTGACATTGAGGGTGATGGTCACTCTGGCATTGTCTGCGGTCACTGTACTAACGCTGTTGACCACCGCACCGCCCAGTGTTTTCACAGTAGAGCTGCCAGATGTACCATAGACTTGGTTGTACTGCCGCCGTGCCCGTACCTTCACCGTGTAGTTTGTGTTTGGCGAAAGCGAGGACAATGTTACGCTGGCGCTGGTGGATGCCGATGTTGAGAATGTTGTCCATGTGGAGCCTCCGTTGATGCTGTACTGCCAGATGTCCGCTATTGCTGTTGAGTTTGCAGAGATCTTGAAGCCGCTGGCGGTGATGCTCGAAACGGAAAAGGTCACGGTGGGTGCAGCACGGTCAATGGTGGTCAGTGTCACATTGTAGCTGCCGGAGGGACCGGTGTACTGTCCCCAAGGGCTGTTCACGCCCCAGTGCCAGTAGATCGGGAGGGTCAGCGTACCGTTGCTGTTGTGGTACACGGTGACCTGCTTATCCTCAATCAGCCACTTCGTTCCGCTGCCGCTCTGGCCGTTTGTAAAGGTGAAGCAGTTTGAGCCGGAGGTGGCCGTGCCGATATAGGAAGTGCCGTTGGTGCCGAAGTCCGACCATGCTATGGAGTATTTCGAATAGACATACATACCCAGAGCGATGGTGGATGTGTTTGCAATCACATTCTGGGAAATGACCTTCACATAGATGTACAGGTCAGTCGTCCAGCTGTTGGAGCCGTAATTCGTTTTTTCGGATTTCACCAGATAGGCGGTGCCGCCTGTCATTGCCATAGCCTTGCCTCCTTTAATCCAGAATGACGATGTTCAGCCCATCGGACGCTGTCGGCATGGGAACGAACTTCGTCTTGCCCACGGTCAAATCGCCGTCCACCGTGGTTTTCTTGGTCTGGGTTTCGTCTTTGTTGAGGGTGAAAATCACCTCATCGTTGTAGTAGCCAGCAAATTCCGCGTTCGTAATGACCGTCCGCTGGGACGATGCACTGTTGGATACCTCGATGCCGCGCTTGTCAATCTTGACCTCCTGCGTATAGATCTCATTGGGAGCAGGTGTCCACTTCCGTGGGATCGCTCCTTCGGTGATCATAATGTCTGCCAGATAAATGGATACATCCCGGCAGTAGCAGTAAATGCGAAGCGTAGGGTCGGTCACATCGGTGAGGGTCACGGTGAAGTCTGTCCAGCCAAAGGCATCGCTGCGGCTGAACAAGTATTTCGTCTTATTTCCGTTGTAGGTGATATAAAAATACCCCGACATGGTCGAGGTTTTCTTTGCCCGAACGGAAACCGTATAGGTGCCGGGAAGCACACCACGGATGTACTGATACAGCGAGGTGCTTGCGCCCAGCACGAAGCAGGAGTCGGAGATGGTGTTGTTCTGCGTATCGGTGGAAGCATCCGTCCGCACCGTGCCGGAATACTTCCAATCGTCCGTGATGCCGTTCAGACCGGAGGAGTTCTGCACATAGTTGATGCCGCCGATGTACTGCTCCTGCATGGTGACGGAAAGGCCGTCCACCGTCTGTTGCAACTGAGAAATCTTGCTCTCGGAATTCAGCACCCGCTCTTCCAGTATGCCTTGGTCGTTGGAAACCGACTCCATAGTTTCGGTAAGAGTCGCCACATAGCTGTTCAGCCCATCCACATTCTGCTGGAGATAGGCCGTTTTCTCTGCAAATTCATCGGTCGAAACATAGGCTCGAAGCACGACTTCGCCGCTCTCCAAGTCCCACCAGGACGAGCCATCCTGTGACTGAATGACACCAGCCTTGATGATGTTCGCCACCAAGGAGCCGGAGGTGATGAAGTCCGCTACGATCTGACCGTCTGCCGTGATGGCAGTTTCATAGGGACCGTTGTAGCCGTTATGGGAAAAGCCCAGACCGTCTACATTCCACCGCCAGACATTCACGGCTTCGTCAATAGATGGAGCGTCCAGAATGAGAAGTTCATAGGGTTGTCCGTTCTCTTCGCCGGTGTGGATGACCACATAGCCGCCGCTCTGACCGGTGATAAGCCCGGTGGCCTTGCCGATGGCGGTTTGGAGCAGCTTCGGAAAGCGTCCCACCATGGATTCCACCTTATCAACCGAGGACTGCACCTCGGAGATGGTGGTGATCATACTGGACTTGCTCTGACCGAGGGAAATGCTCACATACCGTTCGGCAAGAGTGTCGTACACGGTTTCAATGACCATAGCCGACACGCTCACACCAAGTAGTGAATGCCGAATGGTGACGGTATCGCAGAGGTTGACCCGCTCCAGGAGTGCCGAATACTCCGGCTGTTTCCAGAGCGGCTCAAAGGACACCTTCACTGTGGGAATGGTCGCTCCCAGCGGGTTTGCCTTGATGTAGCTGTTGGCTTTGGCTCTGAGGGCTTCTTCGGTCACAACTCCGTCAAACTGGTCGGAGAAATCCATGATGAGCGTTTTTGCCCGGACGATCTCCGAAGTCACAATGGGGAGCGTAACCTCCGGCAGCGTGACCACCGTTTCGGTGTCCGTGCCTTCCGGTGTGTACACGGCATATGGGAGCAGTGCGGTATACACACCGCTGTTGTCCTCGTCCTGCTCCATGGCGGTGAGGTTCTTGCCGTATTCAATGACCACTCCGGTCTTCCGCCCACGGTGCGAATGGAACTTTACCGTGAAGTTGTCCCATTCAAACTCACCATACCATTTGGAGAGCATGGAACCTTCCGTGCCGCCAAGGCAGGCTCGGACACTTTTCGGTTGGGTGACGGAAAATGCCTTTGCATCCGAGTAGTCCGTCCAGCCGGTAAAGCGTGTGTCTCCGGCAAGAAGCTGAGAGAGGATAAGCTGCGGAGAGCGGCTATCGGTACTGAACGGCAGCACCGGCACATTGGCAAGGTCATAAGAAATGTGCTGACCGTAGACGGTGACGATGCCGTTTAAGGGTTTCGTGATGCGGTAAATGCGGAATGCCTGGTCGGCGGCGGTATCGTTGGGCTTTGCCTTGACGATGCATTCCTTGGCGATAAGTTCGTAATGCTGACCGCTCACCGGGTATTTGAGTAAGCACTCGAACACACCGTTTCGCTCTTCAGTGACTTCGCAGGAAATGGTATCCGTCATAACACCAAGGCCGAATGTCGAAAAGTCAGCAGCGTTGGGTGGATAAAGCACCGGAATCATGAAAACCACCTCCTTCCGGGCATAAAAATACCACCGGGGATTACTCCACGGTGGTCGGCAAAACTATATTGCAATTTTAAAGATGTCAGGTGCCCTATTTGACAATCAGTCCGTTTTTCCTGAGCAGTATCAGAAAAATGTATGCGACTGCAACGCCGATAACGCCGAACACGGCGTCCAGAATGTCGGGGGTATTCCGTATTGGAATAAAACACTCATACCCAATGTTTAATACACTCGTTACCAATGCCACTGCCGTAATGCCTCTAAACTTTCCACCAAAGGACAGAACGGTAATTCCGAAAATCAACAGGAGCAGCATACAAAGTGCAAAATTGGTAATATGGTCAAGCAAAAAGTCAGGCAGCAGGCGCACATTCGGGACAATATGCTCCAACCAGCGGCACAGCATAAGAAAGGCGTCGAAAACAATCAGGCACAAATAAATGATAAGATACTTCTTCTTGAAATCAAACTTTGCCACTTAACGACCTCCTTTGCTCTGTTTTTCGAATTCATTATCCCTTTCAAAATAGAGCTTATCGGCTTTAAAAACTTAATTGTATCGTTCTTAATCAAAGATATTATACCATATCTTTTTGAATTTTTCTACTACTTACAATCGGGAACGCCCTTACAAACAGCACCACCTCGGAATGACCTCGATCCTTGACACATCACCAGTGCAGTTAATTGTGCAAACACCCGACTTGAAAACCGGAAATTCCGCACCTTTGACTGTATCGTTTTTGAGCGTGGTGCCTTTGAAGCAGTTCATCAGCTCACTGTCGATCTCGATGTACTCATCCAGATTGGAAATCATCATACCTCGA
>NZ_JBBMFF010000262.1:0-14229 GCF_040096185.1 Faecousia intestinalis
TCGAGGTATGATGATTTCCAATCTGGATGAGTACATCGAGATCGACAGTGAGCTGATGAACTGCTTCAAAGGCACCATCCTCAAAAACGATAAGGTTAAGGGTACGGAGTTTCCTGTTCTCAAGCCGGGTGTTTGCACCATCATCTGTACCGGCGATGTAACGAGGATTGAGGTCATTCCAAGGTGGTGCTGTCTGTAAGGTCGTTCCTGATTGTAAGCGGTAGAAAAACTCAAAAAGACATGGGGTCTAATGCTTTTAAAAAGAACGAAAAAACGGAATTTACCTCTATTCAAACATACAAGCTCTTGACAATAAAGCTCCTATATAGTATGATTTTATAAACTACTATATAGGAGCTTTTGCATGAAAACAAATGGTGGATTTCTTGTCACCAAAATAAAACAGCTTGGTGACCGGATTTTTGAGAAGATTCTCAGCGAAAAAAATATCGATGCGTTCAATGGAGCCCAGGGGCGCATTCTTTATGTGCTGTGGCAGGAGGATGGAATCTCAATCAGGTCGCTCTCGGTCAAATGCGGATTAGCGATAACATCTCTTACGACGATGCTGGAAAGAATGGAACATCAAGGGCTGATAAGCCGTGTTCAGTCTGAAACGGACAAAAGGAAAACACTCCTGTTTCTGACTGAGAAAGCACATGCCTTAAAGGGCGAGTACGATTCTGTATCTGATGAGATGGGCAGCATTTACTACAAGGGTTTTTCAGAGGAAGAAATTACCTGGTTTGAGGAATGCCTCGACCGCATCAGAAAGAATCTTGAGGAGTGGCAGAAGTCATGAGTATTTGTATCAAAGATCAGATTCAGAACATGAATCTCGTCATCGGCTGCACAGTGGGGTGTGCATATTGCTATGCCCGCAACAATGTGAAGCGCTGGCATATGATCGATGACTTCGCTGATCCTGAGTTCTTTCCGGGTAAGCTCAGGATGATGGAAAAGAAACGTCCGCAAAACTTTCTTCTTACCGGCATGAGCGATCTCTCCGGATGGAAGCCGGAATGGAGAGACGAGGTATTTGCAAAGATCCGTGAAAATCCACAGCATCAGTTCTTGTTTCTTACCAAGCGCCCCGATCTGCTGGATTTTGATACCGATCTGGAAAACGCATGGTTTGGCGTTACGGTGACGAGGAAAGCAGAACTGTGGCGTATCGACGCCCTTCGGAAAAATGTCAGAGCAAAACATTACCATGTTACCTTTGAGCCGTTATTCGACGATCCCGGCACAGTTGACCTTTCCGGAATCAACTGGATCGTTGTCGGCACCATGACCGGGGCTCAGAGCAGGAAGATTCATACGGAGCCGGAATGGGCATGGTCTCTGACGGATCAGGCACATGCGCTCGGCATTCCGGTGTTTATGAAGGAAGACCTTGTCCCTATCATAGGGGATGAAAATATGATTCAGGAAATGCCGGAGGAATTCAATAAAGTGTTAGAGGTACAGAGATCATGGCAGAAGTAATCGATGGAATTCTCATTCGTGAGGTGGAAACAAAGAACATCATGACCAAGTCCAGTCTGCCGGTAGGCGGTTACTCGGTCAATCCCTATGTGGGCTGTACACATGCCTGCAAGTATTGCTATGCTTCTTTTATGAAGCGCTTTACCGGACACACAGAGGAATGGGGCACTTTCCTTGATGTGAAGCATTGGCCGGAAATTAAAAATCCGAAGAAATATGCCGGACAGCGTGTGGTCATCGGTTCTGTGACGGATGGCTACAATCCACAGGAGGAGCAATTCGGGAATACCAGAAAACTTCTGGAGCAGTTGATCGGCAGTGACGCAGATATTTTGATCTGCACAAAGTCTGATCTTGTGGTACGGGATATTGATCTGCTGAAGAACCTTGGACGAGTGACCGTTTCATGGTCAATCAACACACTGGATGAAAATTTCAAGAACGATATGGACTCTGCTTCGAGCATTGAGCGGCGCATCGCTGCTATGAAGCAAGTATATGATGCAGGTATCCGTACTGTCTGTTTCGTATCCCCAGTATTCCCTGGTATCACGGACTTTGAAGCCATCTTTGAGCGGGTGAAGGATCAGTGCGATCTGTTCTGGCTCGAAAATCTCAATCTTCGAGGCGGTTTCAAGAAGACGATTATGGATTATATCGCCGGAAAATATCCTGACCTTGTACCGCTTTACGATGAGATCTATAACAAGCATAACCGCAGCTACTTTGAAGCGCTTGAAGTAAGAGCTGAGGAAATGGCTAAGAAGTATGATTGTCCCTTTGTGGATAATGAAATGCCTTATGGCAGAGTCCCGCAGGGACATCCGGTGATCGTAGATTATTTCTATCATGAGGAAATCCGTGGGACAGAAAATACCGGAAAAAGAAATCGCTAACTTCCGGTTTGTCGAGCTACAAGTAAATCATTTATACTCAACCACCAGGGAGAAATCCCCGGTGGTATTTTTATGCCCGGAAGGAGGTGGCGTTCGTGATTCCTGTTCTTTATCCACCTAACACAACAGACTTTTCCTCATTCGGCCTTGGTGTGATGACGGATACCATTTCCTGCGAAGTCACTGAAGAGCGAAACGGTGTGTTCGAGTGCTTACTCAAATACCCTGTCAGCGGTCAGCACTATGGGCTTATCACCAAGGAGTGCATTATCAAGGCAAAACCCAACGACACCGCCGCCGACCAGGCATTCCGCATTTACCGCATCACGAAACCCTTAAACGGCATCGTCACGATCTACGGTCAGCATATTTCGTATGACCTTGCCAATGTGCCGGTGCTGCCGTTTTCGACCGAGAGCCGCTCTCCGCAGCTTATTCTCTCGCAGCTCCTTTCCGGAGATACCCGCTTTACGGGCTGGACGGACTACTCGGATGCAAAGGCGTTTTCCGTCACGCAGCCGAAGAGCGTCCGAGCCTGCCTCGGCGGTACGGAAGGCTCCATGCTCTCCAAATGGCACGGCGAGTTTGAGTGGGACAACTTCACGGTAAAGTTCCATTCGCACCGTGGGCAGAAGACCGGCGTGGTCATTGAATACGGCAAGAACCTCACCGCCCTGGAGCAGGACGAGGACAACAGCGGCGTGTATACCGCACTGCTCCCGTATGCCGTGTACACCCCGGAAGGCTCGGACACCGAAACGGTGATCTCGCTGCCGGAGATAACGCTCCCCATTGTGACCTCGGAGATCGTCCGGGCGAAAACGCTTATCATGGATTTCTCCGACCAGTTTGACGGAGTTGTGACCGAGGAAGCCCTCAGAGCAAAAGCAAACAGTTACATCAAGGCAAATCCGCTGGGAGCGACTATCCCCACGGTGAAGGTGTCCTTTGAGCCGCTCTGGAAACAGCCGGAGTATTCGGCACTGCTGGAGCGGGTCAACCTCTGCGATACCGTCACCATTCGACACTCGGCTCTCGGTGTCAGCGTGTCGGCTATGGTCATCGAAACCGTGTACGACACCCTCGCCGAGCGGTACAAGAGCATCTCCCTTGGGCAGAGCAAGTCCAGCATGATCACCACTATCTCCGAGGTGCAGTCCACGGTCGACAAGGTGGAGTCCACGGTGGGACGCTTTCCGAAGCTGCTCCAAACCGCCATCGGCAAGGCCACCGGGCTTATCACCGGCCAGAACGGCGGCTATGTGGTTATTAACACAGACAGCGAAAGCGGGCAGCCCTACGAGCTGCTCATTCTGGACACTCCCTCCGTTGACGAAGCCGTGAATGTCTGGCGGTGGAATGTGGGCGGCCTGGGCTTTTCCCATAACGGCTACAACGGCCCCTACGAAACCGCTATCACGGCAGACGGACAGATCGTCGCAGACTTCATCACCTCCGGCTCTTTGGTGGCGAACATCATCAAGGCGGGTGTCATCCAGTCGCAAGACGGCTCGTCCTGGTGGGATTTGGAGAGCGGCGAGGTCGTGCTTCGTGCCTACGCCACCAGCAAGGAGGTCACAGAGGTCAGCGACCGCATCACCACCATCGAGAAGCAGAAAATGCTCCGGCTGGTCATTATCTCGTCCAACGGGAACATCTTCAAAAACGGCAATGTGAAAACGCTGCTTTCCACCAAGGTGTACTCGTGGGATGAGGACATCACCGACACGCTGGATGCCAACCAATTTGTCTGGACAAGGGTGTCGGAGGATACAGAGGCGGACAAGGTCTGGAATGAACAGCATTTCGGCGGCGCAAAGTCCGTGGTCATCACCGGTGCGGATGTCAAAATCCGCGCCACTTTTTATTGTGACCTCATCGACACCACGACCAGGCAGAGCCTGTTATAACGGAGGAATTCACTATGGCAACCGCAGAACCCACAACAGAAACCGGCACAGCGCCCGTTTCTGATACAACAACTTTAAAGGAGGCTTCTCACATGAGCAAAGCACAAGGCCAGTTTACCATCATCGACTACAATGACGCACTGACACTGACGGGGTACATCGGATCGAACCTCGCCAAGACTCAGATGTATAACCCCGACAACGGCAGTTACACCCCCGACTGGAAAACGAAGAACCTCGTTCTGACACCCAGTCTGTATGTCATCGGCACCACCGCCGACCAAATCGCCACCGCCAATGTTACCTCGGTCAAGTGGTATGTGGGCGACAGTAACACCGCCATCACCGCAGGTACGAACTACGCTCTCAGTGGTGCCAAGAGCCACATCCTCACGGTCAAGGCCAATGTTATGGCGGAGCTGCCCGGCATCGACTATCGCTGTGTCATCACTTACAAAGACGAAAGCACCGGTCTGTCGCTGACTCATCCGCTGACCATTTCCTTCTCCCGTGTGGTCAACGGCTCCGGCATCGTTGACCTGCTGGTCACCACGCCTAACGGAAATGTGTACAAGAACGAGGAAGTCGCCAGTCTGACCGCCAAGGCCGAGCTGTGGCGCGGCTCTACGGTGGACACCACCAAGGTCAGCTACAAGTGGGCGGTCATGGACGCTTCCGTCACCGCCGCTTCTTCCACCGGCTACGATGCAGACTTCGGCATCGGCTGGCGCAAGCTCTCGGATACTGCCGACAAATACACCGGCACGGCCACCAATACGCTCACGGTCTACGCCGCAGCGGTGGACAGCTACGCCGTATTCAAGTGCTGTGCCCAAGACACGGATTCCGCATCCGCTTCTTATAACACGAAGTTTTTCGATGTGGCGACCTTCATCGACAACTCCGACCCGTTGCAGATCATCGTCACCTCCACGGGCGGCGATGTGTTCAAGAACGGTCAGGGCACGACCGTGCTGACTGCCGTCTGCTATCAGGCGGGCTCAGAGGTGGATGCGGCCGGAAACGGCAGTTACACCTGGACAAAGTACAACAAGGATGGCGCAATCGACACCTCTTGGGGAACCAACGGCAGCAAGACCGGTAAGACTCTGTCGGTGTCCAGCGCCGATGTGGATACCAAGGCAACCTTCATGGTCGTTGTGGCGCTTTAAGGAGGTGGTGAGATGATCGCATCGGCACAGTTCACGATTATCAGTCTCTGCGATGTGGTCACCTCGGACACGCCGCCGGAGAACCCCTATGAGGGGCAGCTCTGGGTGGATACCTCCGTGACCCCGCCGGAAACGAAAATATGGGACGGAAATGAATGGGTGGTGCAGAACGACATTGAAACGATCCGCACCACCATTTCCATTCTGACCGAGAAGGACGCACAGTTTCAGCAGACCATCGACGGGCTGAACAGCTATGTGGCGACCCTTACCGAAACGGTGGAAACAGTGTCCAATGACCAGGGTGTCCTGGAGGAACGGATACTGAATTCCGAGAGCAGGGTTTCGGAACTGGAACACACGGTGGACGGGCTGTCCGTCACCATGCAGGAGCAGTACATCGGCGGCATCAACTATGTGCAGAACTCTTCCGGGCTGAACGGCATCACGGATGATTGGAGCTACTCCGGTACGGTGAAAACGGACACTTCCACCGATACGCAGAACAACACCATTTCCGACTCCTGCTTTGTGCTGGGCGCATACTCCTCACTGTCGCAGTACATCCGAGGGGTGGTTCCCGGCACTTATACGATCTCGGTTCGGGCAAAGAAAACCTCGACCATGTCCGGGTATTTCTATGTGACCTACAACGGAAACAAAACCAAGTACCTGTTCAATAAGTCCACGGCGTTTGACTGGACGGATTACTCCGTAACGCTCACGGATGTGACCGACCCCACACTGCGTATTTACTGCTATTGCCGGGATGCGTCCATTTATCTCGCCGACATCATGATCTCCGAAGGAGCAATTCCCCGCAAGTGGACGCCCGCCCCCAACGAGATCTACACTCAGGAGGTCAAGATCGACAAGCGGGGCATCGAGGTATCCAACAGCGCATCGTCCCAGCGGACGGTCATCACGAACACGGAGTTCGCCGGTTATTACAACGATGAGGTGATCTTTACCCTGAACAAGGACGAAACGCAGACTAAGAAAACCACGGTGGACGGCGAGCTGACCGTGGGCAAAACGAAGTTTGTCCCGATGCCCACGGCGTCCGAGGGGTTGAATATCGTCATTCTGGATTAAGGAGGGAAAGCCATGGCAACTTGGAAAAGCGCGGCATACGATGGGCGCTATCTTCAACTGGACATTTCGGAAAGCGTGAATGTGGTCGGTAACAGCTCGACACTTTCCTGGACGCTGACCTCTACCGGTGGCGCATCCACTTACTACACCATTGACACGACCACTGTAACGATCAATGGTACGACCGTATACTCAAAGGACCGTACCTATTGGGATGACCGTGTTTTCCCGGCAAAGAAAGGTTCTGTCAGTGGCACGATTACTGTAGCTCACGACAGCAACGGCAGCAAAACGATTGCGGTCGGATTCTCGACCCGTGTTTATATCTACGGTTCACAGGAATACGGCGGCAGCATGACGCTGACTACCATTGACCGCTCTGCTCCCACAGTTACATTCAGTACATCGAATGTCACGGCAAACGGGTTCAAAATCACCGCGACATCCTCGGCCACGGCGGACATCTGGCAGTACAGCACAAACGGCGGTTCGAGCTGGACGCAGTTCTCAACGACGGCATCCACCAGTGCCAGTGTGACGATCACCTCGCTCTCACCGAATACAAGCTACACGGTGAGGGTCAGAGCAAGGCGGCAGTACAACCATGTCTACGGCACTTCTGGCAGTTCCACGGTCAAGACGCTGGGCGGTGCTGTGGTGAATAGTGTCAACACGGTGACGGCGGACAATGCCACGGTTTCCATTACCATCAATGTGACCGTGTACGAAGCCTCCTACACCAATACGCTGGTGCTCAAAAACGGCAGCGCGACCATCCTGACTATTTCCGGGCTTTCCTGGTCGAAGGGCACTGCGAACCGCACAGTCACGCTGACATCGGCGCAGAGGACGACACTGCTGAATGCAATGGCATCCATCAAGTCGTTCACCGGCACTTTTGCGGTTTCGTCCTACAGCGGGTCTACGCAGATCGGCAGTACTTCAAGCAAGACCGCCACTGTACTGACCACGGCAACCAATTCCGCTCCGACCATAAGCGGATTCACTTATGCCGACAGCTACACGACCACGAAAAACCTCACAGGCAACGACCAGCTATTCGTTCAGAACTACTCGATCCTCAAGGTCACGCCCGGAACGGCAACTGCAAAAAACGGTGCCAGTATTTCCAACTACACAGCTTCCTGCAACGGGCTGTCATCCTCTAACACTACCGGCTCTGCCTTATCTGTTGGAAAGATCGCCAAGTCCGGCAGCGTAACGGTCACGCTCACGGTCACGGACTCCCGCGGTTATACTGCCAGCGTTTCCCAAACTATTACGGTCATCCCATACGCAAAGCCGAAGGTGTCCTCGGTGACGCTCCGACGAACCAACGACATTGAAGCGGAAATGCAGCTCAAATTCAGCGGCTCTATTTCTGCTGTTACCGTAGACGGGACGCAGAAAAACAGCGTGGTTTATGTGCGGTATCGGTACAAGAAAACCAGTGAGAGCAGTTACGGCAGCTACACCAGCATCTATTCCGGCACGACAAAAAGCGGAACCTCTTTCAGCTACTCCAATTTGGAACTGTGCAGTCTGGATGCCAACAGTTCCTACGACCTTCATCTACAGATCCAAGACAAGCTCTATTCTTTGAGCAGTCTGGATCTGTATTTTACTGTTCCGCAGGGTACGCCCCTCATTGCGCTTCGGAAAAAGAAGGTCGGCATCAACACGCCGGAGCCACAAGCCATGCTGGATGTTGCCGGGGATATGCGGGTGGATGGCTCACCCCTCGCAGATTTTGTCATTCAGCAAGGAACAAGCGGCATCTGGAATTACCGTAAATGGAAAAGCGGTACAGCGGAATGTTGGGGTCAGTATTCCTTTACGACCGCCATTTCGACGGCATGGGGCGTGCTCTATGAGAGCGGCGCAATTGCGCTCCCTAATTTTCCATTTACCTTCGCGGAAATTCCTCATGTCCATATCTCCACGGAGAACAGCAATTACGCCATGTTTGTGGAGCGAGGCAGTTCGAGTAGCTGGTCTACAACGACCAACCCCGGAAAGATATTTGCCGTAAGACCAAATACGGTACCATCGGCAACCTACAAAGTATCAATCTATGCTATCGGAAAAGCGTGACGCTCCGGCGTCACTTTTTTCATACCCATTTTTAATCTCAAAGGAGGACAAACAACATGAAAGAATTCTGGACGACCATTCAGGTGGTGTTCGCCGGAATCGGCGGCTGGCTGGAATGGTTCTTGGGAGGATGTGACGGCTTGCTTTATGCGCTTCTGGCTTTCGTAGTCATCGACTACATCACCGGCATCATGTGCGCCGTGGTGGATAAGAAGCTGTCCAGCGAAGTCGGATTCAAGGGCATTTTCAAAAAGGTGCTCATCTTCGCCCTGGTCGGCATCGGGCATATTCTCGACACCCGCGTCATCGGCAGCGGCTCGGTGATGCGTACTGCCGTCATTTTCTTCTACCTATCGAATGAGGGCGTGTCCCTGTTGGAAAACGCCGCATACCTGGGACTGCCCATCCCGCAGAAGCTGAAATCCGTTCTGGAGCAGCTTCATGACCGCAGTGAAAAGGAGGATGAATAATCATGGCTTACACAAACAGTTCCCTGGTGTCCTACACCAAACTCAGCCCGAACCACTCCGGGCAACGTACCCACAGCATTGACCGCATCACGCCTCACTGCGTGGTGGGTCAGTGCAGTGTGGAAACGCTCGGCAACATCTTCTTGCCGACCTCACGGCAGGCAAGCAGCAACTACGGCATCGGTGTCGATGGTCGGGTCGGGATGTATGTGGAAGAGAAGAACCGCTCCTGGTGTTCCTCTTCTGCAGCCAACGACCAGAGAGCCGTCACCATTGAGTGCGCCAGCGACAATACCGAGCCGTATGCGTTCAAGGATGTGGTGTACCAGCGGCTCATCGAGCTTTGCACCGACATCTGCAGGCGCAACGGCAAAACCAAGCTGCTCTGGCTGGGCGATAAGGCCAAGACGCTGAACTACGCCCCGAAATCTGACGAGATGGTTCTGACTGTTCACAGATGGTTTGCGAACAAAAGCTGTCCCGGCAACTGGATGTATGCCCGTATGGGTGATCTGGCATCCAAGGTCACGGCAGCTCTCGGCGGTGATGTAAAACCTGCCGACACGGTCAAGCCCACACCTGTAGGCATCAAGGCCGGTGACCTCGTGACCATCACGGGCAGCACCTACTATAACGGCAAAGCCATTCCCGGCTGGGTGAAGAAGCTCCGCTGGTATGTGGTAGAGGTCAGCGGCGACCGCACGGTCATCAACAAGGACGAGTCCGGCAGGTACGCTATCATGTCGCCGGTCAAGACCTCTGCACTTGCCATGGCAGGCACGAAACCCTCCGAGGATTACCGCATCCACACCGTGGCGCATGGCGACACCCTCTGGGCGATTGCCAAGAAGTATCTCGGCAACGGCAGCCGCTATAAGGAGATCGTCAGTCTGAATGGGCTGAAAAGCAATGTCATCTACAGCGGCATGAAGCTGAAGATTCCGAACAAGTAAACCGAACCTATCACACGCCCTCTGCGGATTTTTCCGTGGAGGGCGTTATTTTTTTGCCCATTTTACCCTGACAAAAGTGCCTTTTCTCTGGGTATAGCGAGAAACGCTATTTCTCAGGAATGAGGTATCAATCACTATGACAGACACGGAACGCTCACGAATTGTGGATCTCCAACACCAGGGCTACGGGTATAAGAAAATATCCGCTATAACAGGGCTACCGCTAAACACTGTAAAGTCCTTTTGCGCCAGACATCCTGTGCAGATCAAAGAGATGCCGGACTCAAATGCCCTGTGCCGAAACTGCCTGACTCCGCTTGAGCAGACACCGCATAAACGGAAAAGGATGTTCTGCTCCGATGCCTGCCGAATGGCGTGGTGGAACGCACATCCCGAAAGAGTGCAGCGAAAAGCGTACTACACACTCACTTGCCGACATTGCGGGAAGCAGTTTGAAAGCTATGGCAACAGCCATCGGGTGTTCTGCTCCCGTGACTGCTATTTGAAATTCCGCAGGAAGGAGGCCGACCATGAGTGATTACGATAAGCGTCTGTTTGCCTACCAGATGGCGATGGCACTCGCCCGGAGTATGCGTTCCAAGGGGCTGATATCAGCCAAAGAGTACGCTAAGATCGATACAATTATAGCCGAGAAATACGGCATATCTTCGTGTAGTATATTCCGCTGAAATTGCTGGATATATCGTGTTTTTAGAGGTAATATGTCACACACCAAAGGGAGGTGAACCACATGGAGAGAGTTGTAGAAAGGGTCGATGCCCTAATACCCGCACAGCCGAAAGCTTTGCGTGTTTGCGCTTATGCCCGTGTTTCCACAGGAAAGGATGCCATGCTGCATTCGCTGTCCGCTCAAGTCAGTTATTACAGTAAAATGATTCAGAGCCACAACGGGTGGATGTACTGCGGCGTTTACAGCGATGAGGCTGTGACCGGCACAAAAAGAGAACGAGCCGGGTTTCAGCACATGATTGAGGAGTGCCGCCAAGGGAACATCGATCTTGTTATTACGAAGAGCGTATCCCGTTTCGCCAGAAATACGGTGACGCTTCTTCAGACTGTCCGAGAGCTGAAAAACCTGGGCGTAGATGTGTTCTTTGAAGAGCAACACATCCACACCATGAGTGCGGACGGTGAGCTGATGATGACCATCCTGGCGTCCTACGCACAGGAAGAGAGTTTGTCAGCCAGTGAAAATCAGAAATGGCGTGTCCGAAAAGCCTTTGAAAACGGAGAAATCATCAACCTCCGCTTTTTGTTCGGCTATGACATCACACCGGACGGCATTCAGGTGAATGAGAAGGACGCTGCCATCGTCCGAGAGATATTTGCACGGTTCAACGGCGGCGAGAGCATGAGTTCCATCTGCCGTGACCTTGATGCCAGAGGACATAAAGGCGTTCTCGGCGGCACATGGTGTGCGGAGCGGATGCGGAATACCTTATCCAATGAAAAGTACCTCGGCAATGCACTCCTGCAAAAGCAATACCGCAATAACCACATTGAAAAGAAACTGTTACCCAATCGAGGAGAGCTTCCGATGTACTATGCCGAGGGAACGCATGAGCCAATCATAGACCAGGCAACATTTGATAAGGCACAGGAGCGGCTCAGAATGCTGGCGCAGCAGACTGCCAACCGCAAGAAACCGACTCGTTCAGTTTTTTCGGGGCTGATTCACTGCGGACTGTGCGGCAACACATATAAGCGCGTAACTTACCGCAAAAAACACTACTGGAATTGCACTACATTCCAGACAAAAGGAAAATCCGAATGTGCCGCTAAGCGGATTCCAGAAGAAACGCTCGAAGTCCTCACCTGTGAGGTGTTGGGCGCAGTAAGCTTTGACCCCGATATGGTCAGAAGCAAAATAACGGCAATCAGAGCAGAGAAAAACAATATGGTGGTGTTCTGTATGGACGACGGTTCTGAAATCGTTAAACGGTGGACAGACCGCTCCAGAGCAGAAAGCTGGACGCCTGAAATGAAGGAAAAGGCACGACAGCGGGCACTGCAGGCAAGGAGGAAAAAGAAATGAGCAGAACAGCAGCGCGGTCGGTCACAGTCATTCCGCCGACCATCAATCCGCTGACGCACCTTTCCAAGGTGGCTGTACAAAAACGGCGGGTCGCAGGATACGCAAGAGTGTCCACAGACAGCGATGAGCAGTTCACCAGCTACGAGGCACAGGTGGATTATTACACGCAATACATCAAACGCAATCCCGAATGGGAGTTTGTAAAAGTATACACGGACGAGGGCATTTCCGGCACGAACACCAAGCATCGCATCGGCTTCAATGAAATGATCGCCGATGCCATGTCCGGCAAAATCGACCTCATCGTCACAAAATCGGTCAGCCGCTTCGCCCGAAACACGGTCGACAGCCTGGTTACCATCCGCAAACTGAAAGAAAAAGGCGTAGAAGTCTACTTCGAAAAAGAGAACATCTACACCTTTGACGGCAAGGGCGAACTGCTGCTCACCATCATGTCGAGCTTGGCACAGGAAGAAAGCCGCTCCATATCCGAGAATGTTACCTGGGGACAGAGAAAACGGTTTGCCGATGGAAAGGTCAACCTCCCATACAAGCAGTTCCTCGGCTATCGCAAAGGAGCGGACGGTTTTCCAGAAGTCGTTCCGGAGGAGGCAATCGTTGTCCACCGGATTTATACTCGATTCATGGAGGGGTTGACGCCGGGGGCCATTGCAAAGGAACTGACAGCAGATGGGATTCCGACTCCATCGAGAAAACAACGCTGGCAGACCAGTACAGTGGAAAGCATCCTTCAAAACGAGAAATACAAGGGCGCTGCACTCCTTCAGAAATGCTTCACGGTCGATTTCCTCACAAAAAAGAGGAAGGTCAATGAGGGCGAGGTGCCGCAGTATTATGTGGAACACAGCCATGAGCCGATCATTACGCCGGAAGAGTTCGACAAAGTTCAGACGGAGCTTGCGCGGCGCAAGCAGATCAGCCGCCAGTACAGCGGAAAGAGCATTTTTTCTTCCCGCATCGTCTGCGGGGACTGCGGCTCCTACTTTGGCTCGAAAGTCTGGAACTCGACCTCAAAATACCGCAGGGTCATCTGGCAATGCAACGGCAAATTCAAGGGTGAGCACAAATGCAAAACGCCGCATCTGGACGAGGAAACCATTAAAGCGCGGTTCGTGACCGCCCTTAACGCTATCATCGAAAGCAAAGACAACATCCTTGAGGATTGCCGATTGATGCAAGCCACCCTGACAGACTGTACAGGCATTGATACAGAAATCGAGAGTCTGCTTGAGGAGATCGATGTGGTGACCGAACTGACAAAGCGTTGTATTGCGGAAAATTCACAGATGGCACAGAACCAGGAAGAATACGCCGTCCGGTACAATGGGTTTGTAGAGCGGTATGAAAAAGCCAAGGCACGGCTCGAACAGCTCCGCACTACAAAAGCTGCACGGGAAGCCCAGGCAGAAGCCATCGGAGCGTTTATGTTTGAGGTGCAGGAATTGGATGCCCTCACCGAGTTTGACGAAAAGCTCTGGCTCACCATTATCGACACGATAACCGTCCACGCCGACGGACGGATGACCTTCAAATTCCAGGGCGGTAAAACGCTCACTTCTTATTGACAATTCTCTAAATATGCTGTATAATCGGTATATGCCGAAAACAGAAGGAGGAAGGCGTCTATGCCAAGACCGCCACGGTGCCGTCGGATTTGTGGCGCGCCGCAAGTCGATACATTCTATCCCGACGGTTGTGGGGATAGAGAGCCGATCCTGCTGACGCTGGACGAGTACGAGGTCATGCGGCTGGTTGACCTGGAGCAGCAAACCCACGAGCAGTGTGCCGCGCAAATGGACATTTCCCGCTCTACCGTGCAGGAGATTTACGGAAGCGCACGGCGCAAGATCGCAGCTTGTCTTGTCCACGGGAAACCGCTGCACATCACCGGGGGAAACTACCGCATCTGCGGAGGACAGGAGGCAGCCCACTGCGGCCGCTGCTGCCGGACGCAGAGAGCCAACACAGGAAAATCCAATAAAAATTGCAAAGGAGAATCCATTATGAAAATTGCAGTTACCTATGAAAACGGTCAAATCTTTCAGCATTTCGGCCACACCGAACAGTTCAAGCT
>NZ_JBBMFF010000263.1:0-6294 GCF_040096185.1 Faecousia intestinalis
CGCCGTCTCATGCAGAATCTGACGCGCCCTCGGCGCTATAAAAAGCTTTTAAAGCTTTTTATCAGATTCTAGTATAACACTTTTGTGAATGACCTTGCAAACCATTGAATCACCGTGGTATAATGAGATAAAATACAATGAGGGCAGTAACTGCAGGGGTTGTCGAGTCCCTTCGGCAGAAAAGAGCCGTCAAAGGCCCAACCGTGCGGTGCTGCCTGACACAAAAAAGGAGTCCTGACTATGTTTTCTGCATCGGAGCGTGTTCTCTATGGCAAGCGCCAGCTGATCGAGGTGATCTGTCAGCTCCGTTTTCCGACGATCCTTTCCATCAGCGCGAAGGAGCCTGCCGAATTTCAGGAGGCCATCCGCGCCGAGTTCCCGCGCTATGCGCGCAATCTGGAAAAGCTCCCGCCCAAGGTGATCGGCCAGCCGGGCGCCATGAAGCTCGAGGAGCAGCCGACGGTCGTGAACTATCAGTTCCTGACGGCCGCAGGCGACTGGAAGGTCAACCTGACAAACACCTTCCTTGCGCTGGCCACGCCGGTCTATACGACGTGGGAGGATTTTGCCCGGAAGCTCGACGAGGTGCTGGCACAGTTCGTCGCCATCTATCACCCGGCGTATTTTGAGCGCATCGGCCTGCGCTACATCAACGGCTTTTCCCGCCGCGCCCTCGGTCTGGAGGGCGTGCCGTTCCGCGACCTTATTCAGCCCGCCTATCTTGGCCTGATGGCGGAGGACGACGTGCAGGAGCAGAGCGTCCAGCGCGTCACGCAGGATGTGGAGATGGCGCTGGCGGGCGGCTGCCGCCTGAAGCTGCACTGCGGCCCCGGTATGGTCAAGCGCGGCAATGTCGAGGACAAGGAGGTCCGCTTTATTCTGGACAACGACGTCTTCATGAACGGCAAGATCGAGCTGAAGCACTCCGCCGGAGCGCTCAACACCGTCCATACCCATGCGGACCGCATTTTCCGCGGCGCGATCACGGATCAGCTCCACGACGCCATGGAGCCGCAGCCGCTGTAATACTGTTTTCTGATTCAAATCTTTCATCAGAAAGGTTCCGCCTTTGGCGTAACCAATTTCGCGATTTTGGAAAAATCACGAAATCTCGTCTCATAATGATCTTCATATTAAAACCTTCCATTCTATGAATGAAAGGTTTTAATTGAATATCAGTATAATTTCCATGCGAGGTGAGGCGCAATGCCGTTTTTCTATGTAGACTGGTACTATATCGTTCTGGTGCTCCCGGCGGTGATCCTGTCGCTCTGGGCCAGCGCCCATGTCAAGAGCACGTTCCGCCGCTACAGTCAGGTGCGCAATGCGCGCGGCATGACCGGCGCAGAGGCCGCCATGGCGGTGCTGCGGGCGCATGGCGTGACCGATGTGCGCGTGGAGCATGTGTCAGGCGATCTGACGGATCATTTTGACCCGAAGGACCACGTCATCCGCCTGTCGGACTCCGTATACAATGTGGCAACGCCCGCCGCAGTCGGCGTGGCGGCGCATGAGGCTGGCCATGCCGTGCAGTATGCGCGGCACTATGCGCCGATCTATATCCGCGCGGCCATCGTCCCCGTGACGAACATCGGCTCGCGGCTCTCCATGCCGCTCATTGTGCTCGGCCTTGCGCTCAGCGGCCTCGGACAGGTGTTTTACTATGTGGCGCTGGCGGGCGTGGCCTGCTATGGCCTCTGCGTCGTGTTCCAGCTCGTCACCCTGCCGACGGAGTTCAACGCCAGCCACCGCGCCCTGCGCGCCATCGAGGAGAGCGCCCTGCTGCTGCCGGAGGAGCAGACCGCGGCAAAGCGTGTGCTCACAGCTGCGGCCCTGACCTATGTGGCCGCGCTGAGCGTGACCATTATGCAGTTCCTGCGTCTGCTGCTCATCGTGGCGGGCGGGAACCGGAGGAGAGACTGACTATGGACGAACGCACCGAACAGGGAAGACGCTTCCTCATGGGCTATCGCGACGACGATACCACGGAATTTGTCTCCGATCAGGAGAAAAAGCTGCCGCAGCCTCCGCTGTGCAAGGCCCCGATGGGCGGCGAGCGGACGGCGCTGCCGCGAGATTTTTCTGCGCTGCCGGAGGGCGGCGGCCTGTATGACCTGCTGACGCGGCGGCGCAGCGCCAGAATTTATACGGAGGGGGAGCTCAGCCTGCTGCAGCTTTCGTTCCTGCTCTGGGCCACGCAGGGCGTGCGCGCCATGCGCGGCCGGGCCTATGCCACGCTGCGCACCGTCCCGAGCGGCGGTGCACGCCATGCCTTTGAGACCTATCTCCTCCTCCGCCATGTCGAGGGCCTGCGCCCCGGCGCGTATCACTACCTGCCGCTGGAGCATGCGCTCGAGTTTCTGCACCCCGTCGAGCAGCTCGAGGACGTCGTTTCCGACACGCTCTGCGGCCAGAGCTGGGCGGCAAAGGCCAGCGTGATCTTCTACTGGTCCGTTGTGCCCTATCGCGCGGAGTGGCGCTACGGTCCCTATGCCTATGCGCCGCTGCTCGTCGATGCCGGGCATGTGGGCGAAAATCTCTATCTTGCCTGCGCGTCGCAGGGCCTCGGCACCTGCGGCCTGCGCGCCTTCCGCCATGAGCTGTGCTGCGAGCTGTTCGGGCTGGACGGCGAGGAGGAGTTTATCGTCTATGCCGCCCCGGTCGGCACGGTCCGCCCGGAGGATACCGCGCAGGAGGCGGCGTTCTATCAGTTCGTCGAGGACGAGAATTTATAAGAAAGCTCGGAATCCATTTTGCTGTTTGGCTGGAGCTTCCATAAGAAAATCGATCACCGGCTGCCGGAAAAGCAGCCGGTGATTTTTTGAATGACAGGGCCGGGTATGCCCCTGCAATGGCGTACCGTTATCGCCGTTTCAGCATCCTCCGGTCGCACAGGTCGATGCCGAACGACACGGCGGCGCTCAGGACAGCGAGAACGAGGATCATGGCGTCCGTGCTGAGGTAAGAGCCGGTCGCGTCATACAGCGCGCCCGCGATCGTGCTGCCGAACGAGGCGAACAGCAGGTTCGTCACCACGACGGAGAGATTCACGGCGTAGTGCCGCATACCGTAATACGAGCTGACAAAGGCCGCGTTGGCGGGCGTGACGCCGCCGTAGGCCATGCCGCCCAGCAGGAAGCCGACGATGAGCAGCGGGAAGCTGCCGAGCTTCAGCGCACCGATGAGCACAAGGCCGGTGAGCAGGAAAATGCCGCCCACGAGCTGCATGGTCCGGCTGCGCCCCAGTCGGTCGAACAGCCCGCCCAGCACGACGCGCCCGGCGGCGTTCGCCAGCGAGATCATGCCGACGGCCGTGGTGATACCGCCCGGCGAGACCGTTCTGCCGATCTCCCGCGCGATGGAGGTGGACTGCGACACGAGGGCCAGCCCTGCCGCGCTCAGGAGTACCGCCCAGAGATAGTACAGCCAGAACGCGGGCCGCCGCAGCATGGCCGCCGTGCCGAGCTCTTCTGCCACGGGGTTAGCATAGCGCTTCTTTTTCGCGGCGGGCGGCGGCGTGAAGTCTGTGCCGGGCCGCCGGAGCAGGAAGCCGCAGGCCGCCACGAGCACGGCCGTGATAATACCAAGCACGACAAAGCTGCGCCGCCAGCTGCCGACCGTCACCGGCGTGAAGCGCTGATAGAGCTTGCCGATGAGGAAGCTGCTCAGGCCGAAGCCCATGAGCAGAATACCGGAGACGAGGCCCTGCTTGTCGGGGAACCACGCGCCGACTGTCCCGAGCACGGCGTTATACGAGAAGCCGGAGGCCAGCCCGCAGACCACGCCGAAGCCGACATACAGCATGGGCAGCGACCGCATGCCCGCCGTCAGCAGGAAGCCCGCCAGAAACAGCAGGGCGGATATCCAGAGGAAAATTCGCGGGGAAATGCGCGCGGAAAGCGCGCCGCAGGTCAGGCCGCCAAGGCAGAAAAAGCTCATCACGATCGTAAAGGTCAGGGAAAGCTGTGCGGTGGTCCAGCGGGGGAACTCTGCGGCGATCGGCCCGGACAGTACGCTCCACGCGTACACCAGGCCCGAGAACAGAAGTACCACGCACCCGACTGCGACGTAGATCCATCTGCTTGCACTTCTCATAGGCTGCATCCTCCGTTTTGGGCCATTGCCGTGCTTCCGCGCGGAGATGGCCCGTATTTTGTTGTATTTTTGGGGTCCTGCCTTCATCATATCACAGAAAAGTCTGCTTGCCCAGACCCAAATCAAAATTCTGCCTGCTGCGGTGCGGTGTCCGTGAGGAACGGACAGAAAGGAAGGCAGGAATATTTTTGAAAAACCCTCTTGACAAATCTGTACTAGTGTATTAGTATATTAGTACAATAACACATTGGAGGTGAGCCAATGGCATGGAAACTGAATCCGGAGCGGCAGATCTGGCTGCAGCTCGTGGATGTGCTGAAGTTCCGCATCGTCTCCGGACAGTATCCGGCAGGCGTGAAGCTGCCGTCGGTGCGGGAGCTGGCCGCAGAGGCCGGTGTCAATCCGAACACCATGCAGCGCGCGCTTGCGGCGCTGGAGGAGAGCGGGCTCGTCAGCGCCCAGCGGAACACCGGGCGCTATGTCACACAGGATGAGGCGTGCATCCGCGAGACGCGCCGCTCGCTGGCGCAGGCCGAGATCGATGCGTTCTGCGCGCGGATGCGGCAGCTCGGCTACACGCAGGAGGAAATTGCAACATTGTTTGGAGGGAATGAAAATGAATGACATGCTGGTCTGCTGCAGCGGCCTGACGAAGAGCTACGGGGCAAAGCCCGCGCTCGACCACGTCGACCTGCAGCTTGCGCCGGGCAAGATCATCGGCCTGCTCGGGCCGAACGGCTCCGGCAAAACGACGCTCATCAAGATCCTGACGGGCCTGCTGCGCCAGACGGAGGGCTCCGTCGCGATCGACGGCAAGCCGATCGGCCCGGAGACGAAGGCGCTCGTGAGCTACCTGCCCGACCGGATGTACTATGCCGGTTGGATGAAAACGAAGGATATGGTCAACTTCTTTGCGGATTTCTATCCCGATTTCCGCCGCGAGCGCGCCGAGGCCATGTGCCGCGCGCTGGGCATCGAGCTGGATATGCGCGTGAAGACGATGTCGAAGGGCACGAAGGAGAAGCTCCAGCTGCTGCTCGTCATGAGCCGCGCCGCAAAGCTCTACCTGCTCGACGAGCCGATCGCGGGCGTCGATCCGGCCGCGCGCGACTTCATCCTGCAGACGATCCTGACGAATTATTCGCCCGAGAGCACCGTCCTGATCTCGACGCACCTGATCGCGGACATCGAGCCGGTGCTTGACGAGGTGATCTTCCTGAAGGAGGGCCGCGTCGTCCGCCACGATTCGACCGATAACATCCGCGGTGCCGAGGGCAAGTCCGTCGACGAGGTCTTCCGCGAAGTCTTCCGCACGATCCCGATGGGAGGTGAATGGCCGTGCTGAGCAAGCTGTTAAAATACGATCTCCGCACAAATCTGAAGATTTTTCTGTTTATCTGGCCCGCCATTCTGGTCTTCGGCCTGCTCGAGCGCGTCGCCCTCATGGCGGAGTTGCCGGTCAAGATCTCTGCCATTTTTGTGAATCTGACGACGGTGCTGTTCGTGCTCGCGGTCATTGCCGCCTGCGTGTTTGCACTCGTCATCTCCGTCATCCGCTTCTATTCCGGCCTGCTGCGTGATGAAGGCTACCTGATGTTCACGCTGCCGGTGCGGCCGTGGCAGCTTGTGCTGTCGAAGCTTCTCACGGCCTTCCTGACGCTGATCGTGACGGGCCTGGTCAGCTTCGTTTCCGTCGGCATCCTGTTCGGCGGTATCCGTGGCTTGCTGCCTTCCATCCGCACCTCGCTGGAGCAGAGCTTCGGCGGGATAATCAACGGCTGGGGCATCGCCCTGCTCGTCCTGCTGGTCATGGTGCAGGTCGCGGTGTCCGTGCTGCAGATCTATCTGTCCTGCTCCATCGGCCACCTGTTCCGCCGCAAGCGCATCCTGTTCGCCGTGCTGTTCTACTATGCCATCAACGTCGTGCTCGAGACGGTTGCAGTCACGTCCATCATCGTGCTGAGCAACTTTGAGCCGTTCTGCCGCTTCCTTGTTCAGCTCTATGCCGGCATGAGCGCGCCAGGCATGTTCAACCTGTTTATCGGCGTGATGCTTGCCCTGCTGGCCGTGCTCGGGATCGTGTACTTCTTTGTCACGGAGCGCATCCTGCGCCGCCATCTGAATCTGGAATAAGGCTTTCCACCGCGCTGTGCAATGCCCCAGGTTTGTCATTGCCACGGCCCCTTCGGGGCCGCGCAA
>NZ_JBBMFF010000264.1:0-2805 GCF_040096185.1 Faecousia intestinalis
CTCACTGAGCGCCGCTACAGACACAATCGGTACGCACCATTTTAACGGCGGCTTGTACGAACTGCAAATGCCTTCCCGAGATTGCACCCCAAGGGCACTTCCTCGCGCTGCGCGCTCAGGGCGCCACGTCGGCCTATGGCCTCCTCGCAATGACAATTCGGGGGGACATACCATTTGCACGATGGCCTGTACCGGTCGTGAGTGCGGCGCCGAGCCCGGCTGTCCGTTCCCCTGCAATGATCACACCGTCAGGTCCGCCAGCGTGACGGGAACGACACTCTGCAGGACCGCGAGCGTCGTTTCGATCTGCAGGCCGACGCGGCCGCCGCTGAAGCAGACGGTCTCGCCGTCCGCGATCGCCGCATCCGCAAACGTGGGGAACTGCTTTTTCATGCCGATGGGGCTGCAGCCGCCGTGGACATAGCCCGTGAGGGGCAGAAGCTCCTTCTGCGGGAGCATTGCAACGGATTTTTCGCCCGCGGCGGACGCCGCCTTGCGCAGGTCCAGCTCGGCTGCGACGGGGATCATAAAGACATAATGCCCGCCGGTTTTGCCGACGGTGACGAGCGTCTTGAAGCAGCGCTCCGGATCCTTCCCGAGCGCGGAGGCGACCTCCGTGCCGCTGAGCGCGCCGCCGTCATAGGAATAGACGGTGTAGACGGCCTTTTTGCGGTCGAGCTGACGCATGGCATTGGTTTTTTCGTGTTTTTCGTGCATGGGAATGCCTCCTGTGGAAATTCAGAAAATTCTGTGATATAATGAAGAAAACGGACGGATCATGGGGGGGGATTCTTCGGATGAGCAAATACATTCTCTGCGCCCTGCTGGGCTATTTTGCCGGATGCTTCAGCCCTTCGTATCTGCTGTCGCGGCGGCGGGGCTTTGACATCCGCACGTTTGGCAGCGGCAACGCCGGGGCCACGAACATGATGCTGGCTGCCGGGCTGAAGCCGGGCCTGGTCGTGATGGCGCTGGACGTCTCCAAGGCGTTCGTCGTGACGTTCCCGCTGCGCCTGCTGCTTCCGCCGCTGTGCGCGGCGCTGGCCGGGCTGTTGTGCGTGCTGGGGCACATTTTCCCCGTGTTTCTGCGCTTCCGCGGCGGGAAGGGGACGGCCCGCCTGTGCGGCACGGTGCTCGGGCTGACGCCGGAGCTCGTGCTGCCGCTGCTGGCGCTGATGTTTATCATCGGCATGATCTGGAACCGGGCGAGCATCCTGCCGCTGCTGACGGCGCTGGTCTATGCGCCGCTCTACCTGCTGCGGACGGGCGACTGGCGCGGCACGATCGCGCTGGCGCTAATCTTCCCGGCCATGCTCTGGGCGCACCGGTCGAACTTTGCCCGCTGGCGGGAGGGCAAGGAGCAGACGTTCCGCCAGTTCCTGTTCGGCCGCCATGAGCCGCAGCGCGAGGAGGCGGGGGAATGAATCCGCTGTTTCACGCCCACTGCCCGCAGCGCGGGTATCTGACGAAGCTGTGCGATCACAGCTACTGCAGCATTCTGTCCGTGGCGGAGCTGCGGCGCTCGCCCGATCAGGTCGTCGCGCCGTTCACGCACAGCCACGCGGCCTATGAATTTCTGCTGCCGCTGGCGCCCATGCCCATCATCCTGCAGGGGACGGACGTCTATTTCGGCCGCCCCGGCATGGTCTATCCCGTGCAGAGCGGCGTGCGCCACGGGCAGGCGCTGGAGCAATGCGACGTTGCGAACATCAGCCTCGAGGTCTCGCCGAATTTTATGGTGCAGCGCCTGCGCGAAAAGGGCCTCGACGGCGCGCAGTTCGGGCCGGTGTTTGCGGTGTCGGAGCGGCTGCGCCGCTTCCTGCTCCTGTTTCAGGAGGAATTTCACGGGCGGCGCGACGAGGCGGACCTGCGCTGTCTGGCGGCCCTCGTCATCTCGGAGCTGATCGAATGCGGCTGCCGCCCGCAGCCGCGCCCCGCGCAGGCGGAGGAGCAGTCCGCCGACACACTGGGGGCGATGGAGGAATTCATCTACCTGCACTACACGCAGCCGCTGACGATCGACGGCCTTTCGGCCCAGTGCGGCATGCAGCGCAACCACTTCATCACGGCGTTCAAGCGCCGCTTCGGCGAGACGCCCTATGCGCGCATCGTTCGCCTGCGGCTGGCGAAGGCCAAGGTCCTGCTGCGCGGCACGGACGACACCGTGCGGCGCATTTCCGCGCTGTGCGGCTTCCCGTCCTCGACGGCCTTCGCCAATGCGTTCCGCAAGGATACCGGCCGCACGCCGGGAGAGTTCCGCGATATGCAGCCGTATGAGAGGGTGTAGGGGAAATCATAAATAATTGTAGGGGAGGGGCATACCCCTCCCGGCGGTAAACCGCCGACTCGTACAGGGCATCGTTAAAATGGTGTGCACCAATTGCGTCTGTAGCGGCGCTCCCTGAGCGCCATGTACGGGGACATTCAACCGCAGGAGGGCGCTGGTGCACCACGGCATTCCCCTGATGTGTCATTGCGAGGAGCGAAGCGACGTGGCAATCTCGGGAAGGCACTGCCGATATACACAGAGTGCCGCCGAATGCAATCGCTATCAAATTTGACTGTAGCGGCGCTCAGTGAGCGCCATGGAGGCTTGCAATATGCGCCGCATTGCCTCTATGGCGCAAGGCTATCAGATTTGTCATTGCGAGGAGCGAAGCGACGTGGCAATCTCGCAGAACCCGACCGGACAACAGGGAAGTCATCGGCGAAATCGCAACTGCCTGCACGAGATTGCACCCCAAGGGCACTTCCTCGCGCTTCGCGCTCAGGGCGCCACGGCCCCTTTGGGGCCTCGCAATGACA
>NZ_JBBMFF010000265.1:0-7377 GCF_040096185.1 Faecousia intestinalis
CGCCCGGAGCGGCGGCCGGCCAAAATGTCTTTTTCAACTCCTAACTCAAAGAAAGGGTGAGCAAGTTGCCCAAACGCACTAAGAAACCCAAGAGCAAGCTGCTCCGCAAGGAAGCGCGCGCTGCGTATCTCTACCTCATCCCCGCATTTATCGGCCTGATCGTGCTGACCTATATTCCGCTGATCGCGGTGTTCGGCCTGAGCTTTTTCAAGTGGGGCGGAACCGGCGCACCGGAATGGAACGGCATCAATAACTATATCAAGCTCTTCACCACGGATCCGTACTTCAAGGAATCCATTAAGGTCACCGTCTATTTCTCCCTGCTTGCTGTCGTCGGCAGCATGGTCTATTCCCTGATTGTCGCAATGCTGCTCAACCGCAAGATCCCCGCCCGCGGCTTCTTCCGCGCGGTCTTCTACCTGCCCTATGTGCTGCCCGCAGCCGCCGTCTACATCGGCTGGAGCTGGCTGTACAACACGGAGTGGGGCCTGTTCAACTACATCCTCTCCAAGCTCGGCATCGAACGCCTGATGTTCGTCAGCTCGTCCTCGCAGGTCGTTCCGTCGCTGGCACTGATCGCCGTGTGGCTCTCCGGCAACCTGATCGTGATTTTCCTGGCGGGCCTGCAGAATGTGCCCCGCGTGTACCATGAGGCCGCCGAGATCGACGGCGCAAACGCATGGCAGCGCTTCTGGCATGTGACCTTCCCCAGCATGACCCCCATTATCTTCTATAATATGCTGATGGCCCTGATCACCAACATGCAGGTCGTCACGCCTGCCCTCGCTCTGACGAAGGGCGGCCCCGGCAAATCCTCTTACTTTATGTCCTACATGCTCTACAACTACGCGTTCAAGCAGCGCGGCAAGATCGGTCTCGCCTGCGCGATCGCCTTCGTGCTGTTCCTGCTGATCGGCGCCTTTACGCTGCTGCTGTTTGCCACCAGTAAGAGCTGGATCTTCTATGAAGGAGGCGACGACAAATGAGCAGCCTGAAAAGCCGCAAGCGCACCGAGCGCATCACGAATGCGCTGTGCTTCATCGCGCTGATCTTCCTGACCTGTCTGTGCATGCTGCCCATCTGGTGGATCTTCCGCTCCAGCCTGATGTCGAACGCCGAGCTGTTCAAGTGGCCGCCTGCCTTCTTACCGCCGCGCTGGCTGTTCTCGAACTACGCCAACACGCTGGAATACTTCAAGTTCTGGACCTATCTGAAGAACACGATGATCATCATCGTCCCGTCTGTCATCTTCGGCACCATCACGGCCACGATGTGCGGCTACGCCTTCGCGCGCCTGCGCTTCCGCCTGCGGAACTTCCTGTTCACGCTGTGCGTCGGCTCCATGCTGCTGCCGATCATGGTCACGCTCATCCCGCTGTACATCATGTGGACGAAGTTCTTCAACATGTCCAACACGTTCTGGCCGCTGATCCTGCCGTATCTCTGCGGCGGCGGCGCGTTCAACATCTTCCTCATCCGCCAGTTCGTCCGCTCCATCCCGCGTGAGCTCGACGAAGCTGCAACGATCGACGGCGCAGGCTACTTCCGTATCCTCCTCAACGTCATCGTTCCTTCCATCAAATCGGCGATGATCGTCGTCGCCATGTTCCTCTTCATCCAGATCTGGAACGATCTGCTCCAGCAGATGATCTATATCAATACGGACGATAAGTTCACGATCTCCATGGGCCTGAGCCAGCTCAAGGGCTCCCTGAAGACGGACTGGTCCGCCATCATGTGCGGCACCTGCATGTCCTTCGTGCCCGGCGTCGTGTTCTATCTCCTCGGTCAGCGGTACTTCGTCGAAGGCATCGTGATGACCGGTATGAAAAACTGATGCAGCGCGGAATGCGTCGGGAAGGCCGCGGCCTTCCCGCGCCCCGCGAGGGTGCGCGTCGGTTTTTCTATCTGTTTTGGAACCATGCATGGAAGCTCATCCGTCTGAACCTGCTGTTTCTGGCCTGCTGCATCCCGGTCGTGACGATGCCGGCTGCGCTGTGCGCCATGGACCGCGCTCTCATCGTGCTCGTGCGCGAGGGCAATGTGCTTTTGTGGGAGGAGTTCCGGGACGAATTTAAAAAGGATTTTTGGCGCAGTCTTCCGCTCGGGCTGCTGTTCGGCGGACTGCTGTTTCTGGGATATTTCCTGCTCAGCCTTGGCATGGGCAACTTCGGCACCTTCCTCGGTCCGATGTTCTTCGCCTTCGGCCTGTTTACCATCGGCTTCGCGCTCGGCCGCGGGAGCTATGCCTTCCTCATGCGTGCTATGTTCGATCTGCCCAACGGCCAGATCCTGAAGAATGCCAACGGCATGTCCGCCCTGCGCGGCGGCCGCGGCTGGCTGCCGATCGTGGTGCATGGCGTCGGCTTCCTGTTCGGCTTCAGCTTTTTCCCGTACACGCTGATCGTGATCGCACTGTTCGGCATCAGCCTGCCGCAATATCTGATCTGCTATCTGCTCAACGACCCCATCCAGAAAAACATCATTTCTCCGTGGGAGAGGATGCAGGCTCAAAAGGAGACATAATATGACTCATACGCTTGGTATCGAATTCGGCTCGACCCGTATCAAGGCCGTCCTGATCGACGAGGCCTTCCGCCCGGTCGCCTCCGGCGACTACACCTGGAAGAGCGACCTCCGCGACGGCGTCTGGACCTATGACCTCGAGGAGGCCTGGAGCGGCCTTCGCACGGCACTGCGCGCCCTCGGCGAGGTCTCCGTGGATGCCATGGGCATCTCGGCCATGATGCACGGCTATCTGGCCTTTGACAAGGACTGGAATTTGCTCACGCCCTTCCGCACCTGGCAGAACACCATGACGGGCGAAGAGGCGGCGGAGCTGACGGAGCTGTTCGGCTTCAACATCCCGCAGCGCTGGTCGATCGCGCACCTCTGGCATGCTATCCGCACCGGCGAGGCGCATGTCGGCAGGCTTGCGCACATCACGACGCTGGCGGGATATTTCCACTATATGCTCACCGGCGTGAACGCCGTCGGCATCGGCGAGGCCTCCGGCATGTTCCCCATCGACAGCGAAACGCTGGACTATGACCGCGGCATGATGGAAAAGTTTGACCGCCTCATCGCGGAGCAGCCCTTCACGCTGCGCGATCTGCTGCCGCAGGTCCTGCCCGCCGGTGTCCCGGCAGGCAAGCTGACCGCCGCCGGTGCGGCCCGCCTCGATGGCATGCTGTCCGAGGGCATCGTGTTTGCCCCGGCCGAGGGCGACGCCGGCACCGGCATGACGGCCACGAACGCCGTCGGCCCGCGCACGGGCAACGTCTCCGCCGGTACGTCCATCTTCTCCATGGTCGTTCTGGAGCATCCGCTGCAGAAGGTCTATCCGGAGATCGATCTTGTTACCACGCCGACGGGCCGCCCCGTCGCCATGGTGCACTGCAACAACTGTACGAACGACATGAACGCCTGGGCAGGCGTCCTGCGCGAGACGGCTGAGCTGTTCGGCAGCTCCGTCGACACGGGCGAGCTGTTCACGAAGCTCTACCGCAAGAGCCTTGAGGGCGAGGCCGACTGCGGCGGCGTCATGGTCGTGAACTATCTGGCAGGCGAGGGCGTGACCCATCTCGATGAGGGCCGCCCGCTGGTCCTGCGCCGCCCGGACAGCCGCTTTACGCTGGCAAACTTCCTGCGCGCACAGCTCTATTCCACCATGGCTACGCTGAAGATCGGCATGGACCTGCTCGCCTCCGAGCAGGTGGCCATCGATTCGCTCACCGGCCACGGCGGCTTGTTCAAGACGCCGGGCGTCGGCCAGAAATACATGGCCGCGGCCTGCGGTGCGCCCGTGACCGTCATGGAGAGCGCCGGAGAAGGCGGCCCCTACGGCATGGCGCTTCTGGCGGCCTTCGTCCTGCAGGGCGGCGGCGAGACGCTGGAGGACTTCCTCGCAAAGCACGTCTTCGCCGATGCCGTCCGCACGACGCTCCAGCCGGACCCGGCGGACGTTGAAGGCTTCCGCACGTTCCTCGATCAGTATAAGGCCTGCCTCCGCGTGGAGCAGGCTGCCACAGAAAATCTGTAAGGAGTGTACAAAGATGAAAAACTATGAATTCTGGTTTGTCGTTGGCTCGCAGACGCTGTACGGCGAAGAGGTGCTCCGCACCGTCGCTGCCCGCGCCGAGGAAATGGCGCAGAAGCTTTCTGCCGTTCTGCCCTATCCGCTGAAGTACAAGGTCACTGCCAAGAGCAACGCCGAGATCCTCGACGTCGTGAAGGAAGCCAACTATAACGATGCCTGCGCCGGTATCGTGACGTGGTGCCATACGTTCTCTCCGTCCAAGATGTGGATCAACGGTCTGGAGCTGCTCCAGAAGCCGTGGTGCCACTTCGCCACGCAGTATAACCGTGAGATCCCGAACGAAGAGATCGACATGGACTTCATGAACCTGAATCAGGCCGCCCACGGCGACCGCGAGCACGGCTTCATCGGCGCCCGCCTGCGTGCTCCGCGCAAGATCATTGCCGGTTACTGGCAGGACGGCGATGTACAGGAGCGTCTGGCCAGCTGGATGAAGGTCGCCGTCGGCGTCGCCTTCTCCCGCAGCCTGAAGGTCATGCGCTTCGGCGACAATATGCGCGAAGTCGCCGTCACCGAGGGCGATAAGGTCGAGGTGCAGCGCAAGCTCGGCTGGCAGGTCAACACCTGGGCCGTCGGCGATCTCGTCAAGGAGATGAACGCCGTCACGGAGGCCGAGGTCGACGCACTCATGGACGTCTACCGCGAGAAGTATGACTTTGCGACGGACAACGTCGAAGCCATCCGCTATCAGGCGCGCGAAGAGATCGCCATGAAGAAGATGATGGACCGCGAGGGCTGCAAGGCCTTTGCCAACACGTTCCAGGACCTCTACGGCATGGAGCAGCTGCCCGGTCTGGCCTCTCAGCACCTGATGGCGCAGGGCTACGGCTACGGCGGCGAGGGCGACTGGAAGGTCTCCGCCATGACCGCCATCCTGAAGGCCATGGGCGAGGGCGGCAACGGCGCGTCCGGCTTCATGGAGGACTATACCTATCATCTTGTCAAGGGGCAGGAATACAGCCTCGGCGCACACATGCTCGAGGTCTGCCCGAGCCTTGCCAGCGCCCGTCCGCGCATCGAGACCCATCCGCTTGGCATCGGCATGAACGAGAAGGATCCCGCCCGTCTGGTCTTTGAGGGCAAGGCCGGTAAGGCCATCGTCGTCAGCCTGATCGACATGGGCGGCCGTCTGCGCCTCATCGTGCAGGATATCGAGGCCGTGAAGCCCATCATGCCCATGCCGAACCTGCCCGTCGCCCGCGTTATGTGGAAGGCCATGCCGAACCTCACGACCGGCGTCGAGTGCTGGATCACTGCCGGCGGCGCGCACCACACCGTCCTGTCCTACGACGTTACGGCCGAGCAGATGCGCGACTGGGCCCGCATCATGGACATCGAGTACGTTCACATCGGTGCGGATACCACGGTGGAGTCTCTGGAGCACGACCTGTTCCTGAGCGACCTTGCGTGGAAGCTGAAGTAAGGAGCGCGCTATGCTGGAGGAACTGAAGCGTCAGGTGCTGGAGGCTAATCTCCTGCTGCCGAAGCACGGTCTCATCACCTTTACCTGGGGCAACGTCTCCGGGATCGATCGCGCCAGCGGTCTGGTCGTCATCAAGCCGTCCGGCGTCAGCTATGACGGCATGACGGTCGGGGACATGGTCGTCGTGGATCTGGACGGCAAGGTCGTCGAGGGCAAATGGAAGCCCTCGAGCGACACGCCGACGCACGTGGAGCTGTACCGTGCCTTCCCCGGGATCGGCGGCATCGTCCACACGCATTCCCGCTGGGCAACGAGCTTTGCGCAGGCGGGCGTCGGCATCATCCCCATGGGCACGACGCAGGGCGACTACTTCTACGGTGAGATCCCCTGCACCCGTCTGATGACGCCGGAGGAGATCGCGGGCGAATACGAGAAGGAGACCGGCAAGGTCATCATCGAGACGTTCGCGGGCAAGGACCCCGAGGCTATCCCCGCCGTGCTGGTCAACAGCCACGGCCCGTTCGCCTGGGGAACCGATGCCGAAAACGCCGTGCACAATGCGGTCGTTCTGGAGGAGGTCGCCTTCATGAACTTCCATGCGCTGCAGCTCAGCCCGAACCGCGGCGCAATGCAGCAGGAGCTGCTCGATAAGCACTACCTGCGCAAGCACGGGAAAAATGCCTACTACGGACAGGGTTGATCTGTCTTACAGATAGGGAGAAGAGAGGAAATGGAGCTGCTCCGTCGGAGCGGCTCCATTTTCCGGTTTTGGGGGCTTGACAACGGTCCAAACTCGTGCTACTATAATGCCTAGAAATACCGTAGGTTATATAGGGATTCGAAAGGAGCCTGTTTTATGAAAGTCTATTCCAGCATTTCCGAGCTTGTCGGCCACACGCCGCTCGTGCAGCTGCAGCGCTTTGCTGCGGCGCGCGGCCTGAAGGCAAACCTGCTGGCCAAGGTCGAATATTTTAACCCCGCGGGCAGCGTAAAGGACCGCATCGCCTGCGCCATGCTGGACGATGCCGAGCAGCGCGGCCTGCTGAAGCCGGGCGCTGTCATCGTCGAGCCGACGAGCGGCAACACTGGCATCGGCCTTGCCGCCATGGCGGCCGCGCGCGGCTACCGCGTCATCCTGACCATGCCGGAGACCATGAGTGTCGAGCGCCGCAACCTGCTCAAGGCTTATGGCGCGCAGCTCGTCCTGACGGACGGTGCGCAGGGCATGAAGGGTGCCATTGCCAAGGCGGAGGAGATCGCCGCACAGACGCCCGGCAGCTTCCTGCCCGGCCAGTTCACGAATCCGGCCAACCCCGCCATCCACCGCGCCACGACCGGCCCGGAGATCTGGCAGGATACGGACGGGACCGTCGATATTTTCGTTGCAGGCGTCGGCACCGGCGGCACCATCACGGGCACGGGTGAATATCTGAAGTCGCAGAACCCGAACGTGCGCGTCGTTGCGGTCGAGCCGGCCGGTTCGCCCGTCCTGTCCAAGGGCACGCCCGGTCCGCACAAGATCCAGGGCATCGGTGCGGGCTTCGTACCGAAGACGCTCAACACCTCCGTCTATGACGAGGTCTTCCCCGTGGAAAATGAGGACGCCTTTGCCACCGGCCGCGCGCTGGCGCGGGAGGAGGGCCTGCTCGTCGGCATTTCGTCCGGTGCGGCGGTCTTTGCGGCGGCGGAGTTGGCCAAGCGACCGGAAAATGCAGGCAAGACCATCGTCGCCCTGCTCCCGGATACCGGTGAGCGCTACCTCTCCACTGCCATGTTCACGGAGTGAGAAAACTGCCCGTTTCTTTCCGGGCTGCCGATTGTGCGCTGTAGGGGAGCGGCATGCCGCGCCCGGCGC
>NZ_JBBMFF010000266.1:0-22629 GCF_040096185.1 Faecousia intestinalis
TCGGTACACCGCTGCAGAAAAGGATCCGATTTCTGAAGTTCCGGAAGTTCCGCATCCCGAAGCAGACGCGCTTGAGGACCTTCGTTTTGTTGTTGCAGCCCTCGATGAAGCCGTTGGACCAGGGGACGTCCATGGAGTTCAGAATCTCCTGAAACCAGTTGCGGTACGCCGTGACGCAGGCCTGAAATTCCGGAAGATCCATACTCATGGTAAAGGATTTTGCCTCTATGCTCAACCTTAAAGCAGTTTGCTCCCCGCACACTTTCTATCCCGCAGACTGCGTCAGCACACATGCCAGGGTACTTTGCGACATGAACGGCAGCCAAATGCCGCTCTCGCCCGTGCCGATCAGCAGCTCCGTGCCGCTCGGGCTGATCAGAAGGGGATACGTCTCACACAGATACATCGGGCCGTCCGTGACACCGTAGTTTTTACCGCCAACACGAGACAAGTTTAGCGTCACATAACTAGGCCCATCCGGAATGGTCTGAATCGTCCAGGAACCGCTCCACATCTCCTCAAAGTCCTTGCTGTCTTTGTATGCCCAATCCAGATCGACCGAGCCGCCCGTCTCATCCCCGGGATAAAAGCGCAGCGAGAAACAGGCATAGCGGTTGGTTTCCCCTACCGTGGTTTCTGTGATCCAGCCCATGCCTGAAGGCTGCGAACCGGCAAGGCCAAGCGCGGTCATGCCTGTCCAGCCATCAGAAAGCCAGTCGGCAAATTCGGGCGGGGCGTTATACCAAGCATATTCCGTAAAGTCAAACGAAAGATAGTCGCCAGCTTCCGATATACACGGCGCAAGATGGCTCATCGCATCGAGCGATGGGTACCATTCGCAGGTGTTCCCATTGTTGTCGGTGATGAAGACCTGGGTGTCGGCCTCATATGCAATGCCGTCAAGATTTGCAAAGAGCAGCACCGGTTCGCCGCTCTCTGACCGGTAGAGTACATCTGTGACCTCATCGGTCTTCGTTTTTTCATTCCACTGCACACGGTTGATCACAACTGTTGCGTTTTCGTCGACCGGCACGATGCAGTACAGATGCCCCGCACCGCCGATGATGTGCTCCGCATCGATCTCCGCGATGAAGGGGTATTCCAGCAGCAGGGCCGCATTGGTTTCCCAAAGCCACGCGGGAAAACCTGCCTCAAACCCCTCCTCAAAAAGTCCGCCGACATAGCCGAGATATGCCATCCCGAACATCGTCTGCGAAAAATCAATCTTATCCCGTAGCCATAGCAGCGAGTTTTTGCCTTCCTCTGAGCCAACGTACTGCGCCTGCTGCGGTTCTGTGGCCTCGCTATGCTGCGCCCGCTGTGATTCCGTGATCTCGCTGTGCTGCGTGGGATCCTCCGATTGCGTTTCCGAGGCTTGCCCGGCAAGCGTTTCAGGCAATGTAGCACTGTCGGTGCCCTTGAGCTGCTGGATTTGCGCGCAGGCACAAAGCAACAGCAGCAGAGCCACCGCCAGCAACAGCGCGAGTACCTGCTTGTGTGTTGTTTTCATAGCCGCTCCTTTCAGATCAGAATTTTCCGCTTCGGCCCGAACCGCCGCCGCCGGATTCGCTGCGACTGCTTCCTCCGCTGGAGGAGCTGCGCTCGATCTTCCGGCTGGAGGTCGTCTTATGGGTAAAACGATCTGTTTGCTCCGTAAGCCGGAGCCCCGCGGCGACATAGGCGTTTGCGGTTGTTTTTTCTGATACATTGTCCATTTTCTGCCATATCACAGCAACGATCGCGATTGCCGCCAGCAGAGAAAGACCGATTACGACAAGCATCGGAAAAAACAAGCTCGCCCGGACGGGCTTCCCGTTTGCTGCCTTTTCCAGATAGACTCTGCATTCCTTGACGTAATCCTCAAAGCCGCCGTACCAGTCGTCCTCGCCGAAATTGTCGAGGAAGACCTTTTCCAGCTTCTCCTGACCATAGCTGTTGAAGGCATATTCGCAGTGTGAGCCATAGCAGAACATTGCCCAGTCGCGGTCAGCCATGCTGAGCAGGAGCATGATCCCATCGCGGTTCGGCCCTACACCCATGGTGTATTGATGGTAGATGGTGTAGGTCGCCTTATAGACGCCTTCAGAATGGAAGTCCCGATAGTCCTCCACGGTTACGATGTATACACCGACCCCATACTTTTGGGAGACGCTTTCCGCCATCCTTTCCAGCAGCATTTTTTCGCTTTCGCTGAGAAGTCCGGCAGTGTCCGTCACGCAAGAAAGCTGTGCACCTGTCTGCTCAGCCGCAGCCATGCTCACGCAGAATACAAGCACCAACAGAAACGCCAACAGGAGGCGGCATATTCTTTTTTTCATATCTCAGCCCTCCCTAGCGTACCAAAAGCAGCAGCGCAGTCACGCTGATTGCGATAAGAAGTGCCGCGATCGCCGCAAACAGGCCGACGACCCGTTTCGTGCTGACGGGAAGCTTGCCTACCAGCTTGCCTGTCTGACCGTTCATGGCAAAGAGGAAATCTTTTCCCTCCCACCTTGTATTCAGGATCCAGACGGGCAGCAGCGCGTAATGCACCTTGCCGCGCTTCAAGTGGATATCCCGGCTCGTTTCATTGCATGAGGTGTAGCCAGAAACCGTGCGTTCCAGCGCAGACACCAGCGAGCCTGCGCAGCGCTTGTCCGCCCGCTCCCGGCTGTCTTCAACGCTGACATCGTATTTATCCGCCAGAAATCCGGGCAGATACGCTGTGGAAAACGGCTTTAAGTCCGCATAGTTGAACGGTTCGATGGAGTCCATGTAATCATCCGGCATTTTGCTCGACGCATCCACCGGAATTTTTTCAAAGCTGACAGAACCGGCGCGGCGCACATCGTAGTGACTTATCTCCGTGACCTCATAATCTCCCGAGGTGTACTTATGTACCGTGGTGGCATGGAACTCCACGCTTCCGCTGGCCTCGCCGTCGTACATCCAGAAGGGGACATACACGCCCTTGATCTCCTGCAAATGGTTGGCTTTGGAGAAGGTCGACGGCAGCAGAGGCTTTTTGAGATAGTGCTTCTTCAGCGCCTTAATGGCATCCTCCTTGCTCAACTTGAAGGGCAGCACAAAATCGGGCTTTAAGATGCCGCTGAACTGCCCAGGAATCACAGACGGATTTCCGCAGTATGGGCAGGACGTGGCTGCGGTCGTTGCGTCACAAATCAGCTCTGCCCCGCACGATGGGCAGCAGTAGGTTTTCATATTGTCTGCGTCCGCACCCCAGTTCTCGTTCAGACCGGAGGTATCCCAGTTAGAGCTGCCTGCGGCAGTCTGTTGCTCTTTCGCTTCGGCAGATTTTTGAGCCGCTTCCGTTTCTTCCTGCTTTCGCGCCGCTTCTGCTGCTTTCGCTTCTTTTTTCGCGTAGAGCGCTTCAATTTCTGCGATATTGAAGCTTGAGCCGCAGTAATCGCACTCCAGCCTGCCGGATTCTCCTACAAAATGGAGCGGTGCCGTACAGGCGGGACATTGATAATTTGTGATTTGTGTTGCCATGTTCTTTCCTCGTTTCCTGTGTCGGTGCCAGACGGCACCTCAACCCTTCTCTCTGCGGTAAGTCATCCCGCCGCCCAGTATGACCGCGTTTTGCGTATCGTACAGGAGGTGCAGATCCGCCGCTGCATGGTCACTGTTTCTCAGCACGATTTCCTGCAGGTGCTCTGCCACGTCCTCACTGTATTCGCCGCCGGAATACGGCGTCTGAAACGCGGACTCGACGCGCAGCTCCCAGCCGTTCCACATTTGCTCCGTCCCGCTGCGCCACAGCTCCGCCGCGCGCAGCTCGCTCCCATCTGCGTCTGTGGAAAACACATATTTTTGCAGGCCATCCTCGGAGATCCACGTTCCCTCGAGCAGCGCAAAAACATTGCGTGTCTGCGCATGCTCGGCGCGCTCCCGCTCTGCCTGCGCCTGCCGCTCCGCGTCGCTGTAATACCGCGCCTCGTCGCCCAGCGTCATCATACCGTAGTCCAGCCAGAAAGTATCCGCCAGCCACGCAAACTGCGGTGAGTCCAGATAGCGCAGATGATAGACCGTATCGTGGTCTTTATCCTCGATCGTGAGTCCGCTGATTTGTTCTGCAAAATCCGCCTGAACTGTCAGAACGCCGTTTTGGAACGTATGGTCAAACTGATCGCCCAGATCTTCAAAATTTGCGTCGTAGCAGCGGATGGGATTGTCCTTGAACTGCCCGCCGCGGTAATAGAGCTCCATGACGCCCGGGCTGTAAACGGTTTTTTTGATGTGAAGACTGTCAAAAAGGAGCGCGGTCTCCGGGTACTGATAGGTGCGCACGTCAGCACCGCCGCAGGCGGTCAGGCCGAGCAGCCCCATCCACAGGCTTGCCGTGATGAGGAACGTTTTGAGCTTCACAGCATCACCTCCGCTTTTTCCGCAAATAGCCGGATTCTCCCGCTCCAAATTGGGGCGGGAGCCGGTTTTCATATAAATTCTCAGAAAGATGCCGCCATTACTGGAACGTCATGTCGTTGAGAATGATGTCGGGCATCGTTCCCGGAACGCAGTCCATATTCCGAAGCCCGATGGAAAGGGCGCGGCCGTCGTCAAGCTGTGCGATATACTGAATCCAATCCTAGCCGATGTTTCTGTAGGTGCGGCCGCGGAACGAGATACCGCCGATCACACGGCCTTCGATATCCTGATAGTTCTCGAAGTCGTCCTTGTAGAAATCAATTTTTTCAATGTTCTCTCTTACCTCAAACTGGATGGCGCCCGCACCGAACGCTGTGGGATCGTCATTTTCCACCAAGCAGCGCTTGCCCTCATCATACGACCAGCCAAAGACCGGGATCTTCGTCATGATTTTGACCTTAACATCGTCTTTTGCAAACTGGGTGACTTCCACGGAAAAGTCCTGCATCTCGGCGTTCGCAGACGCTGCCTAGTTTGCCTCTGCGGCTTCCGCCTTTACCGTGTCAAGATACCTCGCAATGGCCTCCTTGCCGGAGAAACCGCTGGTATTGAATCCGCTTACCGTATAAACACCCGACACAGTTTCTTTGAAATTGACGTAGATGAAATGGGATTCGTCGTCCTCAGAGATCCATTTGTAGTAGCGGTAGTTTGCCTTCATGTGGTCGCTGTATTCTTCCTTGACAAACCGGCCTTTTACGCCGAAGTAGGCAGCAATATCATCGTAGGTTGCGTCGAAAATATTCTTATTGACCTCGTTCATCCAGACATAGCCCTTCTGTACCTGTTCTTCGGTTACAATGCCGTCTCCGCCGGAAGTTTCTCCGCCAGGGTTCGACGTCGTAGTGCCCATATTGCCGCTTCCGGCCGGAGCATCCGCTCCGATGCTGTCAGGCATGGACTTGCCCGCGTCGATCAGCGGCAGATACCAGTCGGCATAGAGATATGGGCGGTTTTCCTCCTCCACATCATCCCAATAGAGTCCCCACGGGCGCAGATAGATCTCATAGCGGTACGTATCGTCGCCGTTTTCGTACCGGCCGTCGATGCAGATGATATCCGCAAGCTCCTGCAAGCCCGGGTCGACGATCCAGTCGGCGTGCGCGAGGGCCACATCGGTAAACCAGCCGCCCTCGGATGTCAGCGTGCCATGCTCGCCAGTACCGGTGTCGCTCAGGCTGACCGCTGCCGATACCATGGCATCGTCCTTGGTGTAGTCCTCATCCCAGAGCGTCACGGTGCCCGTGCGGTCTGCGTCGATCTCGATCACGCCGCAGATATCCCACCACTGACCTTCCATGCTCTCATATGAGCCGGAGCAGTCGGTCATCTTCCACCAGCCGTACCATTCACCGTTCCACCACTCGAGCAGAGCGTCGTCAGCCGTTGTGGAAGGCAGTGTGGGCTCCGTGCCGGCGTTGACGCCTGTTTCCCGCGTGAGCGTGGATGGGTCAATGGTAATGGTGCCGCTTTTGCTGCCGAGCAGCTCCTCAAAGGTCGCCTCGATTTCGCCGGACGCGTTGTTCAGCACGAAGGCGGTCTGCACCTCCAGCGTTGCACCCGGCGCAACTTCCTCAAACTGGTTTTCGATCACGGTGGTAAAGGTATCGTAATCGGTATAGACTGTAGCGACTTCCAGCTCTGTGCCGTTCTGCATGATCGTTTCATCGACGCTCCAAAGATACGAAGCATTCTCCTTGCTGTTGTTTGTAAAGTCCAGCGACAGAACGATTGCGTCATTTCCGTCCGAATCTTCCATGATGCACGCGCCCTTGTAGAGCAGCTCATAGTCGCCGAGCTGAATCAAATTGGAGTCTTTCTCCTTATCCTTTCCGCAGGCGGTGAGGCTGCTGAGCAGCATCAGTGCCGCAAGAAGCAGGCATAGAGTTTTGGTCTTCGTCTGTTTCATAATTCCCTCCCAGTATCCTTCAGGGATGTGCAAATCGGCCGATCAGCAGAAATAGCATGCGGTTCCGGCGAAAAATGTGAGTGCATATCTGAGACATTTTTCGTTGTTTCTATTCGCGCCGGCTCCTGTGCAGCTTATTTTTTGGCAAAGGTGCCGCTGATGCCGTAACCGGAGTTCTCCTTCATGGTAAGGCTGCTGCCGTCCACGGAGAACGTGTAAGTAGACGGTTCGCTCCAAGCCTCCAGTGTTACCGTAAGCTGGTCGCCGTCAATGGTATAGGTGCCATCCTGCTTCATGTACGCATTCTCCATGGTGCATTTGCCTTTTCCGTTGAACGTCCATGTGATCACGCCGTCATCTCCGAGATCAGCAGACCATGTTCCGGCCAGCGCATCCTTGCTGCCACAGGCGGCAAGCGTCAGAAGCGTAACCGCAATCAGGAATAATGCTACATACTTTTTCATTTTTTAGTCCCTCTTTCTTTCTGTTCGTTTGATGGATGGGTCAGCCGTTCACTGCGCCGCCGCAGTATTCACAGCAACCGCTTGCATCCGGCGTGGTCGTCGCGCCGCAGCAGGGGCAGGTGACTGCCGCTTTGGGAGCGGCAGCCTGCTCGATCTTTTCGCGCACATCCCTGCGGACCTGCGTCAGAACCTGCCGGATTTCTTCGCCGAGCTTTTTACAATTGCGGTACTCAACATTGGTTTCCGGATTATACCGGGACGTCATGCCCGGACGCGTTCCAGGCGGCGGCGTAATGTCCACGGAACTGGAGTTGATCTGGAAGCGCATTTCGTCGAAATAGGGATTGTTGACAAAAATGGTGATATAAAAATCATAGGAGTATTCATAGCGCGGCGGATTGTAGCTGACCTCCTTGCCGTCTTTGTCCTTGCGCTTAAGCTCCGTGCTGCTCTCGTCAATGTCGAGGTTGCAGCCGGTCACGTCGGCAAAGTCCAGAACGTCCGGGTTGGCCTCCGCCAGATTTCTGGCCCGGGTCACCATGAATTTTCCGGCATCTTCGTCAAGAAGCACCTTTGTGTCCGCGCCGAGCGTTCTGGTCGTATGGAAGGCCGCGACCTTTTCCTGATTCTCCGCCCGGTAGGCAAGCTGCGCACGGATCTCCTCTACGGTGCTGCCGCGCCGGTCGGAGAACCACGGGGAGAGCTTTCTGGCGCAGTTTTTGCAGAGATTTCCGTTTTCCAGCTTGCGGTTTCCAAGTAAGCCGATCTTTTCTCCGCAAATGTCGCAATACTTTTTATCGAACAGTCCCATATATATCTCGATCTCCTTTGTGTCTGCTTGCTAAATTATGCGCTGTAGGGCGCGTCTGCCTTGGCATTGAGCGCTGCACCCAAGATGTACAGAGCCGGAACGGCCACGCCCGTCACGACGCTGACGATGCTAAAGTCGCCGCCATTGCTTAAATCCAGCACGATGCTCAAAATGCTGAACACAGCCACGATGACGCCCCAAGCGATGAGTTTGCCGGCTTTTTCGCTGCGCTTACTGTGCTTGATGCCCTTGATTCCGGCAATCAGCTGGCAGATGCCGCCGACCAACGTCAAAAACAGCGCCGCCCAGAAGGTAAACTTCAGTCCGGAGGCCGCACCCAGCCCCGCAGCAAGTGCACTGATTCCGGCGAGCAATACGCCCACAATGATGGAAAATGCAGCTGCAATAATCATCAAAATACCCGTAACCTTCAAAAACACATGTCCTTTCATAATAGATCCTCCTTACAATTTTTGGTTCATTTTTTCGTGATTCCGCAGGGCGCACAGCCGTGTGCCCTGCGCAAAAACGTACTGTTGTTCAGCGCTGCGCGCAAGGGGCGCTCAGCCGCCTTTTGGAGCAGGCCTCGGCAGCCCCGCCTCAAGCTGCGATGTGCCGTAGGCCTCCTCTGCAATGCGAAGCACCAAGGTCTCCAGCGCGGCGGCGTTCTCGCCGCTGCACTTTTCGGATTGCTCTCCGTCCTCGGTGCGCCAGACGATGGAGATTTCGCTGCCAGCCTCCTCTGCAGCATTGTGCGATGGCTTTTCGTACGCGGGCAGTGCAGCCTCCGCCAGCGTATTCTGCAGCTCAAACCATTGCACCCAGGTAAGTTGCCATGGGATCGGGGTCGAAGACGCATCCCTCCCGTTTTCTCTCGTCTCGCCGCCATCCGGGCTCAGAAACCGTCCGGTCAGCACGGGAAGGTCGTTCTCCAGATAAAAATGCATCGTAAAGCAGCGGTTAGAATTCGTATGGGTTTGCTGCCAGCGAAATTCGATCAGCTCTTTTCCCACCCGGTACGCATCCGGGTTTTCCATTCTGCCTCCGTCCTGTATCCGGCTCCCGATAAAATACCGATACAGCAAAACGCCCGCCAGCATAACAAACGCGGTCGCCAGCACAATAAGTAGTGCAATTTTCCGTGATTTTTTCACGTTGATCTCCCTTTTGGAACAGCCGCTGCGTTCACAGGCTGCCGCGCAGCGCGCCGTTTCCTTCGCCTGTCAGCTCCATGGGTCTTCCGCCGCAGGAATACGGATGCCGCTGAGAATGCTGGAGTATTCCCAAAGGAACCATTCGCCGGTCGAGGCCTTCTGCCGCAGCTTCATGGGCCGCGGCGAATCTGCGCCCGCCGTTTTAAGGAACACACGCAGATAGCCTGGCTCCAAATCCTGCGGTCTGGGGTCTGCGAGCACGTTCAGCGCGTACGGCACCTGCGGCTGATACCCGTTTTCCGGCGTCGCGCCTTCAAAATATGCAAGCGGCAGATAGGACTTGCCGCGCAGTCGGTCGCGTAGAAACTGGCAGTCATACGGCGTCAGGGGCCTCGGGCCGCGCAGAAGGTTCATTGCGGCAGCGCCGGCCTCCTTATTTCGGTCAAACAGCGCCAGCGCGCACAGAAACAGGGCGCAGATGCGCTCTGGCTGCCGCCCCTCGGCGGCAAGCAGTTCAAATTCCGGCAGATTTTCCGGAATCTTTTGAATGACAACCTGCAAGGTGATCCCTCCTTATGCTGTAAAGTGGCGTTCCTCCGTATTGGGCCTCACGGGGGATGCGCGGCGGTTGTCCCGCCGCGCGCATCCTCGTTCAGGAAACCATTGCGCGGTAGATAAAGGTGACGATCTGCGCACGGGTGCACCGTTCGTTCGGACTGAAGGTCGTGGGGGTGGTGCCGTTTGTAATGCCTTCCTTGACTGCCCAGAAAACGGCATCCATGTAGTAGTCCGATGCGATGTCCGTGAACGGGTTATTGCTATCGCTGGCATACGGCTCGCCCTCACTGCGCCAAAGGAAGGTGACGATCTGCGCGCGGGTGCAGTTTTCGTCCGGGCTGAAGGTGGTGGTGCCGGTACCATTGGTGATCTTGTTTTCCACGGCCCAGAGCACGGCCTTTTCATAGTAGCTGCCGGGCTTTACGTCCCGGAACGGCATATTGGTCGTTTTCGGTTCGGGCTGACCCGATGCGCGCCACAGGAAGGTCACGGCGTGCGCACGGGTGCAGGTGCCCTCGGGCTCAAAATGCGTCGCATCCACGCCGGAGGTAATGCCGTTTGCCACCGCCCAAAGCACCGGGTCATAGTAGTATGTTCCCTCGGCAACGTCGACGAAGGGATTGGTCGGCTTTGCTTCCACCTTCGCAAAAACCGCCTCGATGGTATGGTTGGCCGTGACGTTCTTGAAGGTGTACGACGTCACCGCGCCGACGTCCGTTCCGTCTACCAGCACCTTGGACACGGTATAGCCGCTGTTCGGTTGGATGGCAAAGGCTTGATCCGCGCCGGCCTTGACGGTGACGCTGCCGGAGGGCGTGATTGTGCCGTTGGCACCTGCCTTGGCCGTGATAACGGGATCCTCCTGCACGGGGTTGCCCTCGGCGGTCATGGTTTCAGTCCAGAAGAACTTATTCTCCCAGTCCAGCTTGCACGGCGTGTCGTTGAGGTAGAACTTGGCGCCCTTCGCTACCCCGACGCCGCTAAGGTCATAGGAGACATAGATAAAGCACTGGTATTCGCAGTTCTCACCGTCCGACGTTTTTCCTGCCTGGAAGGTAAAGGGCTTATCGGAATAGTACCTCCAGTCGTCATAGCACTTCAGCCAATCGACGCGCTCGAGCTTCATGTACGGCGGCAGGCCGTCGATCTTGCAGTAGTCACTGCCCGGTGCGGGGCTTTCGCCTGCGACAGGTGCCTTCACGGACAGATTCAGGTTGGTCAGCTCGAGCCGGTTCAGCCAAAGGCCGCCCAGATTGGTGTCTGACTCGTCGTGCAGCTTATAGCATGCGCCGGCGCTGATGTTGTTCATGTCCATCCAGTCGTCGTTCCAAATGGCCTCCGCCCATTTTCCGGGCTTCCACTCCTCATTGGCATATTTCAGCGTTCCGGTGCCGCTGCGGAACACATAGCCGGGCTTTGCCTCGACTGTGCAGTAGAGATAATAGGGGGCGCCGGTCTCGTCGAGCAGCTCATCCGGCCACAGGAAGCTGTCATAGATGGTAGAGCCGGAGGAGCTGATGTATTCGCTGACCTTCTTGACGGTGATGGTGTATTTGCTCGGCTCATACGACTCCACATAGATGTCATTGACGCGATTATAATAGACCAGGCCGCGCACGATGCCCTTTGCCTCGGTGATCAGCTCGCACTCCTGTGCCTCCACGCCGACGACGCAGGTCTGACCGCCGTCTGTGCTGTAGAGCCACGTCGCCGTGATCTTGTTCGCGCCGACGACGTTGAATTTCGTTTCACTTGTCAGATAGAAGCCTTGCTTCGCCTTCAGAACCACGCTCTTGTTGCGCACATCTCCGTTGTCCGCCCAGTTCACCTGACTTTTAACGGTGCAGCTTTCGTCGTCGGAAACGGTGACCGGGCTGTCGGTCGCGGCGGAGGTGGCGGTCAGGTCGCCGTCCTTCACCGTCAGCGTGACCTCGGGAATGGCGACATCGGTCTCCGACATCATCCGGTAGCGCATCAGGAACGCATTGGAAGCGCCGCTCAGAATCAGCGGCTCGCCGTCCTTATAAAGCTCAACGGTGATCGCCAGCTTCTGCACCTCCGTCTGGTAGCTATAGCTATTCACAGGGATAGTCTGAAACAAGAGATTGTTATTGTAGCTGCTGGCGGTGACGGGATAATCCGTACCGTTGAGCGTGTACTTGATCTTCTGTCTGTAGCCTGCGTCCCTCATCGCCTCCGGCAGGGGGTTCCAGTAGAACCGGAGTTGCTTTTTCGGATTGAGCGCGTACAGCGGAGCGCCGCTGTAGCCGCCCGTCACGTCCATCTGGTGCGGTACATAGGCCGGCGCACCGTTGACCTCCACCTTGACCAGACCGAAGGCGTTGGTGCAGACGTCGGTGTAGGCCGTGCCGCTGTAGGACGAGAAGGCGACGCGCTTATAGTCATCAAGATTCTTGGTTGACAGGGCAATGATATACTCCTTCGAGATGGAGTTGGCCATGTATTCGCTCTTGATGTCCTTCTGACGGTAGATCAGGCGGGTCCGCTCGTCGGGGCGAAGCAGAGCGGTCCTCTCCGGGAACATTGCGGCAAAGGCAAAGTTTTCCAGGGTCTGCTCGCTGCTGCTGAGCGCGAAATTCTCCGTGAAGAGGCCGCGGCCGAAGCTGCCGCCGCGGATGCTGATGGGGAAAGACCGCCCCTCCGTGATGGTCTCGCTGCCCTTTTTAACGACGATACCGCCCTTGAACTTGCCGCCGTTGATCACGGCTTTTGGCTTGCTTATCCCGTCCGTCCGGGTGGCGTAGGTGAAGCCGACCAGCCCCTCGAACTCGCCGCCGTTGAATTCGGCCTTGCAGTTGGACGACAGCAGGGCGGAATAGACATAGGGGATGCCGACCTTCGGGGAGATGGCGTCGACCTTGCCGCCGTTAAAGACGACCTTCGCGTCGCCCTTGCCCTCGACGACCACAATGCTGTTTTTGGCAAGACCGTTATCGACACCGATCCGCCCGCTGTTGAGCGTGAAGCTTCCGGTCTCGGCGTGGATCAGCACCTGCTTGCTGCTGGCCGTATTGGGATTGGCGTCGATGTAGAGCTTGCCGCCGCCGCGGCTGTCCTTGACCGACAGGTCGCCCGTGACGCGGATGGCAGCCGGGAGCGGAGAGGTTCTGCTGAAAAAGGTCACGGAATAGCCGTCAAGATCCAGTTGAACCGTTCCAGTCTGTTGGATGGACTTGTTATATCCCGCGCCGTCATTGAGATCCTTGGTGTTAATGTTGGCACCGAGCTTGACATAGGTGACGCCGGAGCTCAGGGCAGAGCTGAGCTCCGCATAGGTGGTTACGATTCTTGGGTCGCCTTCGGTGGTGCCGCTGCCTGCGGCAGAGGCGATGCTCCCCAAGGCGGGGAGGAGGCCGATCAGCATTGCCAATGAAAGCAGTAAGCTGAATATCCTGCGTTGGGTGATTGATTTCATCTTGATTCCTCCTTTTACATTGTGTATTGTATAAATTGAGTCCATCAGGTGGTGTTACAGAGACGTTTTCGGCGATTGCCCTGCAACGGAAATGCGTTGTAGGCCGGCCGACACGCCTCCGGCTGCGCCCAATGCTGCTTTCCTTCGTCCCGCTTTTATGTACTCTCTTCCTCGCTTTGCTATGCACAAAGCATTCTCATTTCTCACCCATCCTTTCCTCAAAGCGTGTCGATTACGCCTGCAAGGTAGGCTGGCGATACCGACGCATAGATAAAACCATCGGCCAGCTGATCCTTCACCGTCTGCCGCACCTCAGAAGCAAGCAGTTCGTCTGTGCTCTCATCTACCAGAAGCAGGACCTTGCAGGCCCAACCGAGCCGCCTTACAGCACTGCAGAGCCTGAGTCTCTCGCTCAGCTTCCAGAGGCCCTGTCGGATGACCTCCATCACCAACACGTTGGCACGGCAGGTACGGCACAGAGCAAGCGTTTCCTCCGGCTTTGGAGAACGGTAGATAAGGAAATCCATGTCGCATCCCGAAAGCGACTGCGTGACCGCCTCCGCCAGGAGCCCGTTCTTCATATCCAACACAATTCTTCGCATCTGTGCTTTTCACCGCCTTTTTTCCCTTTTGCAGTTTCCGTTTTTATTTTATCCGTTATCGCTCTTTTTTGCCCCCACCGATTGGATAGGGTTTGCAATTATTTTTTCAAAGGCCATTGTCTGACTCGTTTCTCTCAGCAAAGGGTGCAAAACTGTGTTGCCTTTTTCCATCCGCATGATATACTATCAATACGGATGTGCAGAATGGGGAGGTATGCGGCATGAGCAAAGTGACAAAAAAGAGATTTTTGTATGTGCTGGGCGTGTTGGCGCTCATTGCGTTTGCCATGTGGCTCCGCTACGCCAGCCGGCATATTTTTCATTCTCCGGCTGTCAACCACCTGCGAAGCGGAATCTATGTGTTTTTGTTCAGCGCGTGGTGCTACTCCATCTGGATGCGCATCGTGCAGACGCAGGTGCGGCGCTATCTGTTGGCAATCTCAGTGCTGATGGTGCTGTGGATCCTGCTGCGCTCAATCAAATTTTCCATTGATAACATGGATGCCGGGCGCTGGCTGTGGTACTTCTACTATTTCCCGATGCTGCTCATCCCCATGCTGTCGGTCTTTGTTTCCCTGTCACTGGGCAAGGGAGAGGATTTTCAGCTGCCGCGATGGACCAAGCTTCTGTATTTTCCAACGCTGCTGCTTCTTTTGCTCGTTCTGACCAATGATCTGCACCAGCAGGTGTTTTCCTTCCCGTCCGGCGTTTTATCGGATCAGGAGTATCGGTATGAGGGCGGCTATTTCTTCGTGCTGGGTTGGGTGGCTCTATGCGCGGGGTTCGCGTTGCTTTCGATGGTGAAAAACTGCCGCATCCCGCGCAGCAGGAGAATTCGCTGGCTGCCGCTGGTTCCGCTTGCGCTTTCGTTGGTCTATGCTTGCATGTATGTTAAAAAGGTCTATTGGGTCTGGGTTCTCGCGGGTGATATGACGGTGTCGCAGTGCCTGATCTTTGCGAGCATCTTTGAATGCTGCATTCAATGCGGGCTGATTCAGTCTAACCTCGGATACGACGAACTTTTTGAGGCAACGAGTTTGCCTGTCCAGATCACGGATCCTGCATTTTGCCCCCAATATGCGTCTGTTTCCATGCAGGAGGCTTTGCCGCAAAGCGAGCTGCAGCAGATCCGGCAGGATACCGTCCATCTGGGCGACGATACGCTTTTGAAGCGGCACAAGCTGCGCCGCGGCTGGGTGTTCTGGAAGGAGGACATCTCCGCGCTGAATCAGGTCCAAAAGGAGCTGGAGCTGACAAGAGATGAGCTGCGAGATACCGGCGACGTTCTGGCAGCGGAGAAAGCACAGCACGCAAGATGGCTGAAGCTGACAGAAGAAAACCGCCTGTATGACATGATGGAGGCGCAGACCGCCCGGCAGATCGCAATGCTGCGGGATCTGTTGGCTGAATTACAGAAGACGGAGGATCCAGACAGAGCCAGACACCTGCTTGGGCAGGTCATCATCATCGGGACCTATATCAAGCGGAGAAGCAACCTGATTTTTGTCGGCGAGCAGCGCGGTGCGATCAGCGTGCAGGAACTTCGGCTGTGCCTCAATGAATCTTCCGAGAATATCAGTATCTATGGCGCCGACTGCAAGACGGTCATCAAGGGGGAAGGCTGGCTTACCGTCGAGCGGGCAACGCAGGTCTACGACCTGTTTGAGGCGGTCGTGGAGGCGGAGCTGGAATCGCTGCGTGCGCTGCTGATCTCCATCGAGGTTGGTAAGTGGGTAGAGATTGCTCTCTGTGTTTCAGGAGCGGAGCCGCTCTGCGGGCTGCGCACGCGGTTTCCAGATCTGGAATGGGAGCAGGATGAGGACGGACTGCAATATGTGACGCGGAAGCTGGAAAGATCGAGAGGGGTATAGGCGCATGGACAGAATTAAAGAAAGCTTCGACAGTCTGCCCATCGCGGCCTGCTTCTTCGATAAAAACGGCGTGGTGCGGCTCATCAACCGCCGGATGCTTGCCATTGCAAACTGGCTGCAAAAAGGCGGTATACAGTCGCTGGCAGAGATGCAAAGCGCTCTGCAGGCGCCGCCGGCAAGCGTGTGCTGTCTGGATCCGCGCCTTCGGATTTACCGTTTTCCGGACGGAACAGCGCTGCGCTTTGCACAGGAGCAGATCACAACAAAAGCGGGCGTCCGCTATACGCAGATCACCGCCGCAGACGTTACGGAGCTGATCCGGAAGCAGAACCAGCTGAAAGCGGAAAATGCGAAGCTGGAGAAGACAAATAAGCGGCTTAAGCGGCTGCTTGCGCAGATGCCGGAGATCATCCGAGAGGAAGAGACGCTGGCCATGAAGCTGCGTGTGCACGATGACATTGGGCACAGTATTCTTGCGGCACGCCGCGTGCTGCTCCAGCACACGGACCTGAAGGAAATTCGTGCAAACGCGGCGCTGTGGGAACGGTCAATTTCAGTACTTTATCGCTCCCACCAGATAACGGCGCGATCCGAATCGCTGGAGGCGGCGAAAAAACGAGCGGAAGAATTGGGCGTTAGAGTTCTGCTGGCAGGAGATGAGCCACAATCGCAGCATATGCGCGCACTGAGCGCACTGGCGATCTGCGAATGTGCGGCAAACTGTGTCCGTCACGCAGATGGCACAGAATTGTATGTGCGCTTTTGGCAGAAGCCGGACTGCATGGAGGTCTCCCTGACCAACAACGGTGCGGTGCCAAGGGAAAAAATCACAGAGGGCGGAGGCCTCTCCATGCTGCGTCAACGTATCGAAGAAGCAGGCGGCAAAATGGAGATTTGGAGCATCCCGCGCTTTAAGCTGATGCTCAGTCTGCCGGAACAGGAGGAAGCAGCATATGAGAGTGATGATCGTTGAAGACCAGACCATGATCCGCAGTCTGCTGGAAAGCTATTTCCGTGTTGAGGACGGATACCGGATCACGGCGTCCATCCCCGGCGCAAAGCAGGCGGTTGAGGTGTGCCGGACAAGCTCTGTCGATCTGATTTTGATGGATGTGCAAACGGAGAACCGCGAGAATGGTCTGACCGCCGTTCGCCAGATCAAAGCGATACAGCCGAAGAGCAAAATCATTGTTGTGACCTCGCTGATCGACTGCGCGGTTCTGGACGAGGCTAAGAGGGCCGGTGCCGACAGCCTGTGGTACAAGGACTCGACGCAGAAGCGTTTGATGGATGTCGTCCGGCAAACGCTGGCGGGTGAACATATTTTTCCGGACGCGCCTCCGACAGTTGAGATTGGCATGGCAAAAAGCACGGAATTTACAAAGACGGAACTGAAGGTTCTGCGGCATCTGCTGCGGGGCTTGTCTTACACGCGCATCGCGGCAGAAATGGGCTGCGAGATGTCGACGGTCAAATTCCATGTGTCAAATATGCTGCAAAAAACCGGGCTGGAAAACAAGCTTCAGCTTGCGCTGGCAGTCAGCGACGTCAAGTTGATTGCCGATCTTACGGAAGAATGATGGGATTTGATTTTCTGCTTGTGCAGCCACAGGCATTTATTGAAAGTAGAAGCCGCGTCTGAGACGTTACACTTGGCAAGCAATGCCTGCGTATGCAATTAAAGTGAAAACAGTGATAGTGATTGACAATGTTTTGGATACCATCTCTGCGCTCCAAGGAAATCTCACTGGTACAGTATCAACAGTAGAAAAAGTGTCAATACTTTTGAAAATGAAGCATTAGGGGAACTTGTCATGAGTTCTTCAAGTGCGCCATTGTTGCCGGGATGCTATCCCGTTTTATCAGATACAAAAACTACCGCCAGTGAAATCGTCGATATCTGTGACGAAGAGTACTACTTTATCAACTCCCACGAAATCAAGTTCCTAATCAGAAAGAGCTGATAATGAGTAGTTTTACTTATTCTGCCGTTTAACGATTACCCTCAGCAGTTCAACGAATACTCGGCTTTTTAACGATTACAACGGCACAGGAAGCTGCAATCCCCATAAAACGCACAAACCCCCGCTGCAGAATTGTTCTGCAGCGGGGTTCACTTATGCGCTGAAACAGCCGAAAAGCCTTATTTCAAGCGGTTTTCGGGCATAGAAAAAGTCCGCCGTAATTCTATCAAAATTACGGTGGACTTATGTTGAGGGCGCTCGGTTTTGGACCGGAGTGTAATGACAGAATTACAGAAAACGCAGCTTCAACGCATAAATCATGGAACCGATACCCAAGCCTGCCGTATAGCAGCTGTTGGTTTTTCTGAATGCAGGAGTGTAATAAATATTATTGTCAGCATCGAAGCAGAATTTTTCGGCGGTTAGTACGTTTGTTTCATGCTCCAAAAGACTACCTCCGAGGAAACGACGCATAAAGTCGATTCCTGCACACATGGTAGCAATAGGCTTTTTCCTGCTGCTAAAGTGCGCGATGCATGCTTCTATTGTGCTAGAAGCCCTATAATTGTTCAGAAGACCAATTCCACCGGGTATGATTAGTGCATCGTATTCCTCAAAATCAATTCCACAAATACTTTTCATGCGTCCTCTGCCAATGCGTGCGGACTCTAAAAGAACATTTCTGTTATCTGCAAGTTGCTCTGTCAGGTGGTTGACTGACGGGACGGAGATATCCTCGGCAACGGGCGTGTAATCACATCCATATCTGTCAAGCGCAGCATATGTCAGAATAACTTCTTCAATGCAGGAACCATCGCCGAGACCGCAGCCGGCTAATAAAACCAAGCACTTCATACACCGCTGTCCTCCCGTAAATTCATATCTGTTTTATCAATTTCAAGTATAACCTACCAAAACAAAAAAGTCCACCGTAATTCTATCAAAATTACGGTGGACTTATGTCTATGAGCTACGAAAAAGATATTTTCGGCAGTTTTGCGTATGACTTCGAACTCTCGCAAAAACTTATATTCGGTTAATCATATATGCGACTTTTATTTTATTATTCGGGAATAAGAACATCCCCGCCGGAGATTACCACGTCAGATGCGGAAATGGCACTGTCAATGGTATTCGATTCGTCAATTTCGCCTTCGTATGTTATCTGAACATTTTCTCCCACTCGGATAGCTCCGCTTTCTGCATAACGGGAGATGCGCAGATCATTCAGAAGGATTTTGTACGTGATTCCGTCATCGGGATTGGCGCAGAGAATGGAATCGTCTAACAGAATATACTCATCGGTTATCTCCGTAATCTTACCGACAATGGTATTCTGATACGGCTCATACTCTGCTTCGGTGGAATTCTCTTTTGCATATTTGATAATCTTACTGGCTGCATCTTCTCCGATATTGAAGAGGTATTGGTAATTAAAAGCGTTTGTCCACAGATAGCCATCTACAGTAACATACATGGCAACTTTATATACGCCGAGAGTTTCAGATGTGATCGTAAAACTGTAATACTCTCTATCATGTGCAACCCATTTCTCATCCTCAACAAATGGTGCATTTTCGCATCCGGCAAGAACTTCCCATACATAGTCATCATTGCTCAGTGTATAGTGTTTTTTGTTCGGACTGTCGCCGTTTACAGAGAACCGCTTCAATTCAATTGCTTTTGGGAGGTCTACCAGCTTGAAGAGCTCACCGAGCGTGTGCGGAGGTTCATAATTATCCCTCTTGAAGATATAACAACTACCTTCCATCCTCACGGCGACAAGCTGGCTCTTATCGGCATATTTTAACTGATACACTTCAAATTTTTCAGTGTATCTATCTCCTTCAATTTCGTCAATGCCCAATACGGTATATGTTCCAATCAAATCGCCAAGGAGTTCTTCAGACACAAGGCGACCGTGACTTCGGTATACAATACCGTCAATTGTTACTTCAGTGTATTTCTCAAAAACGGTTTGATATTCCCATGGCCATACAATTCCTGATTCGTCTGCCATAATGTTAATGTCCTTATACCTATCGTTTGTGCCTCCTGGTGTAGGTTCGCCGCCTAAAAGCGATGGAAGAACAAGCGCGCCTACAACAATGATCACGGCAAAGCAGGCTGCTATTGAACCCAATTTGAGCAAATGATTTTGTTTTTTCTTGCATTCTGCTGCCGCCTCGACAAGATCCTCATCGAGGTTACCGATGGCATTAGAAAATCTCGGTATTTTCATATTTCAACGCCCTCCTTAATGAGATAGTCCCTTAGTTTGTTTCGGGTGTAGAACAACATATTTTTGACCTTACTTTTGGTAAACCCAAAGCGCTCTGCAATTTCTCCGATAGAATCGAAGTAGAAATATTTCCGGATAAAGACATTTCGCACGTCCTCCTTTTGTGTGCGCAGGAAGTGGCTGACCAATTTGCCTACGTCCTCGTCACTCACGTCGGGGGCATACCGATCATCCGGCAGTACCGATTCCAGTTCATCCAGGGACAACATTACATCCGCTGACCGTTTTTCACGCTTCATAAACTCCAACCGCTTCAGAGACAGGTTTCTCGCAATCTTACAGACAAAGGACATAAAATTACTCGGTCTTGTAGGCGGAATTGCATTCCACACTCCCACGTATGTATCGTTGACACATTCTTCCGAATCCTCGTGATTGTTCAGAATGTTATAGGCAATACTGTGGCAGAGCTTGCCGTACTTTGCATCCGTTTCCTTGATTGCCTGCTCATCCCGTTCAAAGTAGAGTTCTATGATTCTCAGATCATCCATGTTGTTCACCTCCCTTGTCAGACCTAAAAGCGCTTTCACCCATTAAGTACGTTTTTTCCGGCGTTGGTCTTATAATTAATAAAAAGTCGTGAATCTTTTTATCAAATAAAAATGATTGTTTTTCTAACTATATCATATTTCCACATTTCTTTCAATTCCTACAGAAAATGTCGAAAATTATTTCAATGCATTCAATATTAGGAGTTGAAAATATGATAACATACACCCAAGAAGAAAAGCAATCGGTCATTGACCATGTTATATCCGGTGAGCTGTCGACGCATATCCTCGCCGACACCGGCATACCCAAGAGTACATTTTACGGTTGGTTACGAGCTTACCGCGAGGAACAGGAAGCCGATAACCGAAGGACAGTCAGTATCCGCAATTAAAAATTGCGAAAATCTTACTGAACGGTAAGTGAAAATAGCTGCATTCTGTGACTGTCCGCAGACTGTCCACGGACTGTCCGTGGACAATCCGCAGGACATAAAGAAAGAACGGACACTCTCAACAAGTGAGAATATCCGTTCATTTCTGTCGGTATTACTTGAACCATATTGTGACGGCAAAGCCGCCGACAAAGTAAAAAGGTTCGTGTAATACCCCTTTGGTGGAGCGGGTGTCATCAACGATGAACACCCCTCCGTTTCGGTATTTTTGCCCTCAAAAGCTTCTTCAATATCGTCAAGTGGGATATTGTCAATGCTCAATGGCTTCTTGCTGGCGTTGATGATGAGGGTAAAGTGGTCGTCATACAGATAGATGGAATGAACAAAGATATTGATGATAGCTCGGCGCTTGTTCACATCATCGGCGGGCATCTCGCAGACATAGTCCAGAAAGGCCAAAATCTGTGCCTCCGTCAGCGTGATCTTCTTGTTTTCCTCAATAGCGAGCTGCGCCTCCAGCTCCGCCTTTTCCGCCATGCGCTTGTTGAGTCGATCCGTCAGCATCTCCACGGCCTGCCCCTGCTCAATGGCTTTCCAGAGATTCTCAATGGCCGTGTTCGCCTCTCGGATCGCCTTTTTCAGCGCCTTGGCTGTCAGGTTGTCCGGGCTTTTGGCGCACTCCTCAGCTACCTTCTTGGCAATGAAGCGGATTTTCTCCTCGGTCAGCATTTTCAAGCACTCATTGACCACACAATCCTCAATATAGGACTTGCTGACGATCTTCTTGCCGCACTTTTTCCTGCGGGCGTTCTTGCACATATAGTAGTGATATTGCCTGCCGGTCTTGCTGGTGCCGCCGTAGCCCACCATCATTTCCTTGCAGTGTCCGCAGAACAGCTTTGTGGTCAGCAGGTATTCGCCCTCGCCGTGAGTTCGAGGCGGCGCATTTTTGTTTTTGTTCATCATCGATTGCACCCGGTAAAACAAGTCATCGTCCAGAATGCGAGGCATTCCGCCGGGTGTTTCCTTTCCTTTGTAAAGATAGACGCCGATATAACGCTTGTTGCTGAGCAGGTGACTGAGACTGTTGGGACTAAATTCCTTGCCGATGGAGGTCTTGACCCTACGCTGTTTCAGATCCCGGATAATTTCCGCTTTTGTTTCGCCGCTGGCGTAGCGCTCATAAATCTCACGGACAATTCACCGCTGGTCAGCAGGTTGGCATAGCGCACACGGCGATGCTCCTTGAGATAGCGGAGATGCCGCTGCCCCCATACCCCGATTGGCCGATCTTCCTCCGACTCATCATCCCCGGCAATCAGATAATAGTCTCCAACCAATTCATATTTCAGCCCCGTGCGTTCATCGGTAATGTACTTCTCCATCATCAGCGCCTCCATCCCCACAGCCCAAACTTCCGAGGCTTTGCCTTGACAACTTTGATCAACATCTCATCTACGGCATCCGTGTACCGCCCCGCTGCGATCAGCTTGTTGCGGAACCGGTTCAGCCCCTCAATGATAAGCCGCCATTCCTGCCGGTTCAGTTCTACATAGTATTTCTGTTTCATGCGCTATTCCTCCTTTGGTTACTGCAACCATTGTAGCAGGAGAATTAGCAGAAATCGAATGTGTCAATATACATTTGGAAAAATCACAACATGTTTGAAAAACAAGTGAATATGTGATACAATATATATAATTAAATTGAAGGTGTATGTATGGCTGAAGATAAGAATAAAGCGAGTTACCCAATGATCCCTGAAAGCAATTGGTGGAGTATGCGAAATCAATTTAGCAAGACTTTACTATCAACAGTAAGCGTTAACTATTTAAAAACGCTGCTCGCACTAGCCACTGATCAAGCAGCTAGAAACATTCTCTCTCCTCTAAAATCATTAGGAATTTTAGACGATGACGGTCATCCAACCGATTTGGCAAACCTTTGGCGGACAGATTCTACATATGGCAAAGCGTGTGAAACAATGCTCAATGCTATATATCCTCCAGAATTGCTAGGGAACCTCTGAATAAATCGGGTTAATTCTGTCCTCATTCGGTGTATTAGCCGCTTTTGGGCTAAGTTAAGGCAATTTCGGTGCAAAATAGCCACCATATCGTCTTCGCGAATCAACGCGGCTGCCTGCGTGATGTCATGTGTATTTGCCGCAGTGACCGTCATGGTATGAACCAGCCCGCTGCCAGCATCCACACCGATGTGGCATTTCATCCCGAATTTCCACTCATT
>NZ_JBBMFF010000267.1:0-5693 GCF_040096185.1 Faecousia intestinalis
GGGTCGGTGCGGATGAAGATGTTGTCCATCATCCAGCGGAGGACGGGGTGTCCGCCGTGGGCAATTTTCTGCTCCAGCACCAGTTTCATCAGCTCCTTGGTGGGTGGGGACATATCTTTGAAGCCCTGTCCAAAGGGAACGACCGTAAAGCCCATGCCCTCAAGGTTCTGCACCATCTGCACAGCTCCCCAACGGTCAAAGGCGATTTCACGGATATTGAAACGCTCACCCAGGCTTTCGATGAACTTCTCGATGTAGCCGTAGTGAACGACATTGCCCTCGGTGGTCTGCAAAAAGCCCTGCCGTTCCCACACATCGTATGGCACATGGTCACGCCGGACTCGAAGGTCGAGGTTGTCCTCCGGTATCCAGAAGTACGGCAGGATGATGTACTTGTCGTCCTCGTCTTCCGGTGGAAACACCAGAACGAATGCTGTAATATCCGTAGTGGAGGACAGATCCAGACCACCGTAGCAGGTACGACCTTCCAAATCGTCCTCGCAGACAGCGAACTCACATTTGTCCCACTTGTCCATCGGCATCCAGCGCACTGCCTGTTTGACCCACTGATTAAGTCTCAGCTGCCGGAAGGAGTTCTCCTCGCCGGGGTTCTGCTTGGCAGACTCGCAGGCGTCTTTGACCTTGTCGATGCCAACCGTAATGCCGAGGGACGGATTTGCTTTCTTCCACACCTTAGGATCGGTCCAATCGTCCGATTCCTCAGTGCCATAGATGACGGGATAGAAGGTATGGTCGATTTTGCGACCCTCAATGATATCTTTTGCTTTCTGATGTATCTCATAGCAGATGGACTTCGTATCATTGCCGGCTGTGGTAATGAGGAAATACAGCGGCTGCATACGAGCGTCGCCGGAGCCTTTCGTCATAACATCAAAGAGCTTGCGGTTCGGCTGGGTGTGCAGCTCGTCAAACACCACGCCGTGGGTGTTGAAACCGTGCTTATTACCGACATCGGCGGAGAGCACATGGTAGATACTGCCCGTTGGCTGATAAATGAGCCGCTTCTGGGAATCCAGTATCTTGACCCGTTTGGAGAGTGCCGGACACATCCGCACCATATCAGCCGCCACATTGAAAACGATGGACGCCTGCTGACGGTCGGCGGCGCAACCGTACACCTCGGCGCGCTCCTCGCCGTCACCGCAGGTGAGCAGGAGTGCCACCGCAGCGGCAAGCTCGGACTTGCCCTGCTTTTTCGGAATTTCGATGTATGCCGTGTTGAATTGCCGGTAGCCGTTGGGCTTGAGGACACCGAAAATGTCCCGGATAATTTGCTCCTGCCAGTCGATGAGCTCGAAAGGCTTTCTCGCCCAGGTGCCTTTGGTGTGACACAGACTTTCGATGAACATGACAGCATAATCCGCTGCGTCCACATCGTAGTGGGAGGTTTTCTCCATGAACCTTGTGGGCTTATATGTTTTCAGTTTTCTCGTAGAGACCACCTCCTGGGCATAAAAAATACAGCCCTGCGGCTGTTTCAGAATATACGAGAGAAAGAGCCTTTCGGCTCAGTCCCTTTATGGAATTATTGGCTTATCAGTTCTCGCTGTGGAGCAGAAGTTCCAGCGCAAGCTGTGTGTTTTCATCGGCGGGTTCAATGTCCCAGCCCCTGTCGTAGTTGCAGACGATTTTGCCGTCCCGCTTGAGCATGAGCTTGGAAATACGTCCGCCGTCGATACCCCACTCGGAGCCTTTGTCGTACTGCTTCATCCAGTAGTGAAAAACCTCGCCGTTAACTCTGATGCTGCCTTCTTTCCACATGGTATCGCCCCCTTATCGCTTGTTGCGGATCTTTGACCGCTTGGCTTGCTGTGCGCGATAAAGCGCAGTACAGATTTGAGAGGCTGCTCCGTGTCTACAGGAATCCACACAAAGGATGAAATGGTTGTTCCCGTGATGCCTCCACAAATTGACAAAAAATCTAGCGTCTCCTTCCGACTTCAGTCACATCTGCCAAAATGCTCTAAACGACCTCTCTAAGTGGCGGTGGGAACAATTTTTTCGCTCGCAAATTATGCGGCGATAAGTTCTCTGCCTTTACATTCTACAAATAATATAGTAAAATATAAATAATAGGGGGTGTGGTTTATGCCATTAGTCAACGCTAAATGTACAAACTGTGGTGGCAATCTCAAAATTGATAGTAATAAGGATACCGCAATATGTGAGTTTTGTGGGACTGTGTTTGTAGTTGAAAAAGCCATCAATAATTTTTACAGTACTAACCATAATACTATCCGCGCAGATGTTGTAAATATCTATGAAACGAAAGAATCGCATAAACACGATGACCTATATCAAGCAGCGCGGCGAGCGAAGAATATCAACGATTTTGATGCCGCTAAAAAGTTTTACAAAAAAATACTTGAGAAGGACCCTGTGAGTTGGGAAGCATACTTCTTTGCAGAATACTGTGACTTGCCTCATCCCGCCTGGGCTCCATATTTTCAGCGTATTCGCCGCTTGGTTGACCAAATTCCCACTGCGTTAGGATTGATCTATGATAATGTCAGCGATAAACAAGATCAGCTTAATGCCGTAAGCATAATTATTGAATGTACCCTTGAATATATCGATTCCTATGTTGATACAATGAGAAGGTACTACAATTGTCGTGATGCCAAGAACTCTGCCGGACAAAAAGGCGATCCAGAACTCATTCGGCGTTTGCGTGATGGTTTCTCTAACGATTGCTCAGCAATTAGCTATGCTTTATCAAATATTTCTCAGAATGTACAAAATATATTTGGCGCTAATTCAGAGATTGCGAAAGGTGTACATATCACCGTGGATGCGTCCATGGCTCATCTCGACGAATGCAAGAATCTTTATCTTGAAAATGAATATCATTCCGGTGGCTGTTACATAGCAACGTGTGTCTACGGTTCATATAATTGCCCTCAAGTCTGGACACTCCGACGTTTTCGTGATAACACACTTTCGGCAACGTGGTACGGCAGATTGTTTATCCAAGTATACTACAAAGTAAGTCCTATTCTTGTTGAGTGGTTTGGTTATTCTAAATGGTTTAAGGACGTTGGGCAACTTTTGCTAAACAGAATAATTGCGAAGCTACAGAAGCAAGGTGTTGAATCGGGCCCCTATCAAGACGAAATCTAGCCGTCATAAGTAGAATTTATCTTTTGTGAAAGGAATATTTCATTTAGAAGCCAAACTTCGTCAAATATTAGCGCCACCTACGGCATGTATCCAATTATATCTGCACATTTCCGGTGTAGATTATATCGGCGCATTATCGCCGCCGGACTGTGCATACCACACAATTCCGCAGAGCACGAACCATACGCACGGAAGCGCCACGCCGTTGCCCCACATCTTATATTCCGCACTGTCGGAATACGGGTCTTTCAACCATTTTGCAACCTGCTTGTCGGACTTCATTTTGCAGCCGGTCACTTCGGAGTAGGTCTTGAACACCTTATGCCAGAAGTACATTTCCTCATCGGTCGGCTTTTCCGTGCCGAGGTCGGCACACCAGTTGTCCGGGAAGCCTTGAAGTCTGGCGCACTCGGTGGGCGTCAAACGGCGGACGGTGTATCCGCTTTGGATAGCGCCCGGCCCTTTTGCCACCAGTGTCGGCTGAAGCTCCTTTTCAAAGGTCGGAGCGAACTTGGCGTTCTGCCCCTGGTTGAAGGTGTCTCTGCCGATGCCGTAGCAAACGGCGGTGGGGTCTTTGTAGTCACGGGCAAGGACAGTCGGTGCTTTTTCCTTGGAAACCTGGGTGAAGCTGCCCGTTGTCATGCTGTACACGGCATGGCGGTCAACGGTATTTAAGGTGAAGCTGACATCTTCGTTGATGCCATCGCCCTGGGGACCGTTCCTGTCCTCGCGGCCGATCATGGAGCCCTGCAGCACATAGGTCTGCTGTTTCGTCCCGGCATTAGCACACACAACAGCGGAGCGGTCTCCGAGGTCACGAACCTCATCCCGCTGATTCTGCGTGAAAGCGACAACAGCAATTCCACCCTGATTGCAGGAGGGATTGCCGCCGTTTCCGTCAAGCGTCCGTGCGGTTTCCGCTTCGTAGATGCCACTGTGGGGATTGTCCGACTTCATGGCATTGGAGTCCTTGGAGCAGATGCCGAATGGCTGAAGGACGCAGGTGAAGTTGTCCTTGTCCGGCATCCGCTGATTTCCTCCGGCATTCTGCTTGGTGAGAGTCGGAGAAACCTGTCCGCCGTCCCAGCCGCAAGGCTCGAACAGCGTCTGGTCGTTGTTGCAGGACAGAGTTGCGGATTTGTTCTCTTGGATGAGAGGTCCCTTGCCGCCACCTTCACAGCCGGAGCGGATCTTCATCACAAGCGGCACATTGTTGCCACCTGTACCCATGTGGGAGGTCAGCGTTTGCACATTGCCGTCCTCGGAAAGTTTGACCCTGCTGTCGGTCGGATGGTTTTCCAGCGCCACCGCCGCAGGAACAACGCCTGCCCGAAGTGTGGGAGAACACTCTTCCTCATAGCCGATGGTGCGGCTCTTTGCGGAATGCTCGGTGCAAAATCCTGCCGACTCCATCACGCAGGGCGGATGCCCGTGATTTTCTGCTCGGAGCGTTGCCGCAACATCCTCGGAAACTTCCATGCGGTTGCCGCCCTGGTCATTCAAAACAATACCATTCCGACCGGTACTCATTCCGCAGTTCACGCCGAGGGTGGCGGAAGTGTCGTCCGTCAGACTGCCGTTGTATCCATCGAAGCCTGTCGCTCCAGCGCAAGGCGTAAAACTTCCGGCAGCTCTTTGCCACGAGCGGAAGCCCTCCGCAGAATACCCAGACAGGCCTTCTGACTCAAATAGTATTTTTCCGGCACCTCTGCCTGCAAGATCTGCGACAAGGTAGATGCGGCGTCTGCGTTGGGGAACTCCCCAGTATTGTGCGTCAAGAGTTCGGTACGCAACGCTCCATCCATCTCCCATGTATAGGTCGGCGTAGGGCCATCGTGCCTTTTCAGGCATAGGCACCTCGGCATTCGGCTCGGCGATGCCGATGACCGCTTCGAGGACGGCTTTGAAGTCCTCGCCCTGGTTCGAGGAGAAGGCACCGGGGACGTTCTCCCATACGATGTATCTTGGATATCTGCCACCTGTGGCACACCTCATTTCTTTGATAATGCGGACGGCTTCATAAAAGAGACTGGAACGGGAGCCGTCCAGACCGTCCCTTCGGCCAGCCACGCTCATGTCCTGACACGGGCTGCCGAAGGTGATGATATCCACCGGCTCCACCTTGCCGCCGTCCATAGCGGAGATGTTCCCGTAGTGCTTCATAAAAGGCAGACGCTTGGTGGTCACCCGAATGGGAAACGGCTCGATCTCCGAAGCCCACACGGGAGTGATACCGGCAAGCAGTCCGCCCAAAGGAAAGCCCCCGGAGCCGTCAAAGAGGCTTCCGAGGGTCAAAGGCTTATTCATCATGAGGTGCTACCTCACTAAACTTGTATTCCTTGCCGTCACGCAGAACGCTGACCTTCTCATCCGTGCCGACCTGCTCGATGTATCTGCGGACAATGACATCGCAGAACTTCTCGTCCAGTTCGATGGTACAGCAGATACGGTCGGTCTGCTCACAGGCAATGAGCGTGGAGCCGGAGCCGCCGAAGGGGTCGAGCACCACACTGTTTGCCATAGAACTGTTCTGTATCGGATAAGCCAAAAGC
>NZ_JBBMFF010000268.1:0-2808 GCF_040096185.1 Faecousia intestinalis
CGTGTAGCGATACGTTGCTACAAATAAACTTTATGTGGGCGAAAGCCTGTAAGGAGGTAAAAGTAGCGGGGAAAACAGAGTTTTCCCTAACTGATATTCTGAAGAGTGGAATGATGGGGTAACGCCCTGAAACGCTCACCTGATACTACGTTGGAAGCAAAGGAGTGCAATATCCTGCGCTGACACAGCACGTTGAAGTCGGCTGAGAATCGTCCAAACAGAGCCGTAAGGCAGATGTGGAAAGCTGTCCAGAGGTGGATAGTGCGGTCTATAGGTCGGGGGTCTATAAAATGCCTATGACAAGAATGTGGCTGACAACCACTGACGAAAGTCCGAATGTATGGGTCAAGAAGAAAGAACGGTAGAAATGCCGTTGCCATGAAAATGGTGTATGTGGGGTAAAGTAAGGCGGTCGCAATGAAATTCCCTATAGCATTACAGGTGCTATCCAGCATACTGGCCAAAAGGATAGTCTAAGGGCATCATGTACAGATAGGAATATCGGAACGTAGAAAGTCTCGGATGTGGAGCGATTGCACGCTATGAAGCATGAAAAGGAAATCTGTGTCGTCAGGAATGAAGGTGCAGTATAACTTTTCTTAATCCGGGAGGAAGGTGCAGCCATGGTACCGTATTCAGTCAGCGATGGTTGAATTTAGAAGCCGTGAAAAAAGTAAGCGGTGGAGGGACGGGCTGTAGTCAAGAGTAAATTGAAAATATCATTATTAACAAACACGCATAGGTTCGAGTAGGACTAAGAAAGGTTAAGCCCACGAAAGTGAGTGATGACCGACTATGGCAACAAAGAAAAAGGCTTTGAAGAAATCGAAACTGCGCCATGCTGAATATTACGATTTCCAGAAAATTCAAGATAAGCTGTATGCCGAAAGTATGGATGGCAAGATGTTCACCAAGCTGGTGGAAATTATCACCCTGCCGGAAAATATCAAATTGGCATACCGGAACATCAAGAAGAATAAAGGAAGCAAAACAGCAGGCACAGATGGCAAGACCATACAGCACTTAGAAAAGCTCTCTGAAGAAAAGCTCGTTGTGCTTGTGCAACGGAAATTCAGTTGGTATGTCCCCCAAAGTGTTCGCCGAGTAGAGATACCAAAGGACAATGGTAAGACAAGACCGTTGGGGATACCGACCATTATGGACAGACTTGTTCAGCAATGTGTTCTACAGGTTTTAGAGCCAATTTGTGAAGCAAAATTCCATGACCACAGCTACGGATTCAGGCCAAACAGAAGCCAGCAGCACGCAATTTCTCAAGTCCATAAAAATATGCAGCTAAGCCATCTGCATTATGTAGTTGACATTGACATTAAGGGATTCTTCGATAATGTGAGCCATGGCAAGCTGCTAAAACAACTGTGGACACTTGGAATATGTGACAAAAAGCTGATTTCTATTATATCTGCAATGCTGAAAGCGGAAGTGGCAGGAATTGGGTTTCCAGAGAAAGGGACACCGCAGGGCGGTATCATCTCTCCGCTTCTGTCAAACATTGTGCTGAATGAACTGGACTGGTGGTTGGCAAGCCAATGGGAAAACATTCCAACACAATATCCGTTCAAGCAAACGCCTAACCGCAATGGCAGCCCCAATCATGGTAATAAGTATGCGTCCCTGCGTAGAAGCGGATTGAAAGAAATAACCTGTGTCCGATATGCAGATGATTTCAAAATATTTACCAGCAGCTATCCTAATGCGGTCAAGCTGCTCCATGCAACAAAGGACTGGCTAAAAGAGCGTCTCGGTCTGGATATAAGCCCGGAGAAGTCCAAGGTAATCAGCCTGAAAGAGGACTATTCCGATTTTCTGGGATTCAGACTGAAAGTGATTCCCAGGGGCAAAACCAAACAGGGACAAACCAAATTTGTTGTAGAGAGCCATGTCAGAGAGAAATCCATTAAGAAAATTAAAGACAACCTTGCGGAACTGACCCATGCGATTCAGTACCCGAAGAATGCGGCACATTCCGAATATGAGGAAATTGCGAAATACAATGCCTTTGTACTCGGTGTCCATGACTACTACAGCATGGCGACCAAGGTCAGCAAGGATTTCAGAGGATTAGCCTTTTCAGTCCAAAAGAGCCAGAAAACAAGATTTCGACAGCGGTTAAAAACGGCAGCAGAGGTTGAAAAGAATCGGATTCCGTGCCATATAGCAAACGTGATTAAGGAACGGTACGGAAAAAGTAAGCAGTTGCGATATGTAGGAGGAATTGCGCTTGCGCCAATAGGCTATGTCAAGCACAGGCATCCCATTCAGCGAAAACGTGGTGTGAACTCGTACACCGCAGAAGGTAGGGCAATGATTCATAAACAACTGGAAGCAGTTGATATGGAGATTCTGCATTATCTGATGCGAAACCCGGTCTGGAATGCCACCATAGAGTATAACGACAACAGATTGTCACTATACTCGGCTCAAATGGGTAAATGTGCCGTAACCGGGGCGAAGCTGATGATTGGAGATATTTTCTGTCACCACAAAGTCCCACGTTGCAACGGAGGCACAGATGCATACCAAAATCTGATTTTGTTATGCGGAAATGCCCACAGGCTTATTCACGCTACCGATACCGACACTATTGCAAGGCTTACGGATTCCTTAAACCTCACTCCGAAACAGAAAACCAAAGTTGATAAGCTCAGAAGTCTTGTTCATGTTGAGAGTTGTTAAAATGTAAATCAATTTGCCCTTGATGGCAAGCCGTGTGAGCTGAAAGGTTCATGCACGGTTTAGGGCGGGGGAAAAGTTGGAGATAACATCAAAATCTTACCTATCGCCCCT
>NZ_JBBMFF010000269.1:0-13580 GCF_040096185.1 Faecousia intestinalis
TTGCCTCGGCCCCTTTGGGGCCTCGCAATGACAATTCGGGGGGCCGGTGCCGTTTTGGCGATAGCCTGTTCGGATCGGCAGCATTGCGCCGGGCCCGGCTGTCCGCTCCCCTACAGCGCATCATCGGCGGCCTCGCGTCATTTTCCGCTTACTCTTCTTTCGCCCAATCGAGGCTCCTGCCGACGGCCTTTGCCCAGCCGCGGCGATTTTTTTCGCGCTGCTCGGCCGTCATATGCGGCAGGAAGCTGACATCGCACCGCCACTGGCGGCGCAGCTCGTCCGGATCGTGCCAGATGCCGACGGCGAGCCCGGCCAGATACGCCGCGCCGAGGGCCGTCGTCTCGCGGATGACGGGGCGGCGCACCGGCGTGGCCAGCATGTCCGCCTGGAACTGCATGAGGAAGGCATCGCGGCTCGCCCCGCCGTCGACGCGCAGCTCGCGCAGCGGCACGCCGGTGTCCTTTTCCATGGCGGCGACGAGGTCCATGCTCTGGTAGGCGATGGATTCCTGCGCAGCGCGGATGATGTGCTCGCGCTTCGTGCCGCGCGTGATGCCGACGATGGCCCCGCGGGCATACATATCCCAATACGGCGCGCCGAGGCCCGTGAAGGCCGGGACAAAATACACGCCGCCGGTGGAGTCGACCTTCTGCGCATAATACTCCGCGTCGCTTGCCTCGCTGAGGAAGCGCATTTCGTCGCGCAGCCACTGGATAACGGCCCCGCCGACAAAGACGCTGCCCTCGAGGGCATAGGTCACATGGCCGCCGAGCCCGGCCGCAATGGTCGTGACAAGGCCGTGGCGGCTGACGCAGGGCGTCTCGCCCGTGTTCATGAGCAGGAAGCAGCCCGTGCCGTAGGTATTCTTGGCCTCGCCGGGGGCGAAGCAGCACTGGCCGAACAGCGCGGCCTGCTGGTCGCCCGCCGCGCCCGCGATGGGAATTTCCACGCCCTGGATGTTGCAGGTGCCGAAGTCGCCGCTGCTCGGGCGGACGTCCGGCAGCATGCAGCGCGGGATGCGCAGGACCTGCAGGAGCGTCTCGTCCCAGTCGAGGCGGCGGATGTCAAAGAGCATGGTGCGTGAGGCGTTCGTCACGTCCGTGGCGTGGACGCGGCCGCGCGTCAGCTTCCAGACGAGCCACGAATCCACTGTGCCGAACAGCAGCTCACCGCGCTCGGCGCGCTCCTGCGCACCGGGCACATGGTCGAGGATCCACCGAATTTTTGTAGCCGAGAAATAGGCGTCCGGCACAAGGCCCGTGACGGCCCGAATGTGCTCCGTCAGCCCGTCGGCGCGCAGCCGGTCGCACAGGGCGGCCGTGCGGCGGCACTGCCAGACGATGGCAGGGTAAATGGGGCGGCCCGTGGCCTTTTCCCAGACGATGGTCGTCTCGCGCTGGTTCGTGATGCCGATGGCGGCGATCTCCGCGGGGTCGATGCCGCCGCGCGTGATGGCCTCCATCATGACGCCGTACTGGCTGGAGTATAATTCGAGCGGATCGTGCTCCACCCAGCCCGCCTGCGGGTAGAGCTGGGGGAATTCCTTCTGCGCGGAGGCGACGATCTGCTGGGAGCGGTCAAAGACGATGGCGCGGCTGCTCGTCGTGCCCTGATCGAGGGCGACAAGGTATTTTTTCATGGTTCCTCCTCAGTAAGGCAGCGTGCTGCCGCCGATGAATTCGCGCAGGAGGGAATCCTGCGGCACGAGATCCGCCGGGACGTCCGGCAGCTCCCGCATGACCTCGACCACATCTGACAGCTCCGGCAGGGCAAGGCGCTCCAGTTCGTCCCGCAGCAGCGGACGGTAGACGCCAAGCTCGGCGGAATAGAACGAGTCGATGCTGCCGTGGGCGCGCGGCTTGAAGGGCATGATATAGCGCTGCTCGCCGCGGTCGACGCGCTCGCGCATGGCGATGGTCTCGGACAGGGCGCGGCCACGGCCCGTGCTGTCGCGCAGCATACGGCGGACGAGACGGATCTTCGACGGATGGAGCGGATGGCCGCTGCGCGGGGTGATGCGCGTGCGGACGCTGACATAGATGCGCGTCGTGCGGCCGTCATAGCCCGTGACCTCCGGGTTCAGGGCGTGGATGCCCTCCAGAATGACCAGCTCGCCGGGCCGCCTGCGCAGCGTGCGGCCATCGAAGACACGGACGCTGTTTTTGAAGTCATAGTGCGGCAGCTCCACCTCCTCGCCCGCCAGCAGCTTGCCGAGCTGCTCCTGGAAAAACGGCACGTCGACGCGCGACGGGCGCTCGAGGTCCAGCTCGTTGCGGCTGAAAAGCTCCAGCTCCCGCTCCGTGAGCGGGCAGAAATAGTCGTCCATGGAGAGCGTGTGCGTCTCCATGCCGCGGCGGTCCAGCTCCCGCTCGATGAGCAGGGCGGTCGTCGTCTTGCCGGAGCCGGACGGCCCCGCCAGCAGCACGGCCGGGCGCTCCTGCGCATGGGCGGCGATGAGATCGGCCGCGCGGACGATCTGCTGTTCATAAAGTCTGCGGTCATGCTCCAGCACCGCGGCGGGGTCCTGCGCAAGCAGGGCGCTGAGCTGATCGGTCGTCATAGGGCGTTCCTCCTCTGGGTCCCGGAAAAGCCGGGACGTGTTTCCTTCCAGTATAGCACAACGCGCGGGAAAATGTTGACGGATTTCTGATTTTTGTGCAAATTGCCGGTTCTTTCGACAGCCCGCCGCATGCCGCGGCAGGGCCTTGCATTCCATAACCATCTCCTCTATAATATAAACTGTATGATTATGGTTAGGAGAAAGAAAGCAATGAGTAGTTTGAAGGAGAACAAGATGGGCACGATGCCCATTGGGCGGCTGCTGCTGACCATGGCGCTGCCGATGGCCCTGTCCATGCTGGTGCAGGCGCTTTACAACGTGGTCGACAGCGCCTTTGTCGCGAAAATTTCGGACGTTAATCAGGACGCACTCAACGCCGTTTCGCTGGCCTTCCCGGTGCAGAACATCATGATCGGCATCGCAACGGGCACGGCCGTCGGCGTCAATGCCCTGCTGTCGCGCGCGCTCGGCGAACGCGATGCGGACATGGTGAACCGCTCCGCCCTGAACGGCGTCTTTCTGGCCGGGCTGGGCATGCTGCTCAGCGCTCTGTTCGGCATTTTCTGCGCAGAGCTCTTCATGCGCTCCCAGACGTCGAACGAAGCCGTCATTGCCTACGGCACGGCCTATATCCGCATCATCACGATCGCCTCGTTCGGCATTTTCGGCGAGATCATCTTCGAGCGCCTGCTCCAGTCCACGGGTCGCACGATCTACACTCTCTTCACACAGGGCACCGGCGCGGTCCTGAACATCATTTTTGACCCCATCCTCATCTTCGGCCTGTTCGGCCTGCCGCGCATGGAGGTCGCCGGTGCAGCCGTGGCCACGGTGCTCGGCCAGATCGTGGCGTTTATTCTGGCCATGATCCTCAACCACCGCAAAAATCCGGACGTCCGCCTGCATCTGCGCGGCTTCCGCCCGGACTGGAAGCTCATCGGCCGCATTCTGGCCATCGGCGTGCCGTCCATGATCATGGTTGCCATCGGCTCGGTGATGTACTACGGCATGAATCTCGTGCTCATGCGCTTTGAGCACGTCCGCGTGGGACTCGGTGAGGTCGGCACGGCCGTCTTCGGCGCATACTACAAGCTGCAGAGCTTCATCTTCATGCCGGTGTTCGGCATCAACAACGCCGCGCTGGCTATTGCGGCCTATAACTACGGCGCGCGGAAGCCGAAGCGCATCCTCGGCGTGCTGAAGTGCGGCATCCTCGGCGCAACGGCGCTGATGGTGATCGGCGTGGCGGCCTTCCAGCTCATCCCGCAGGTCCTGCTCGGCCTGTTCAACGCCAATGCGGACATGCTGGCCGTCGGCGACCCGGCGCTGCGCACCATGAGCCTCGCCTTCGTGTTCGCAGGCGCGTGCATCATCGTCGGCGGCGTGTTCCAGGCTCTCGGCAACAGCGTCTACAGCATGATCGTCTCCATCGCGCGCCAGCTGGTCGTGCTGCTTCCGGTGGCCTACCTGCTGTCGCTTTCCGGGAACATCGACGCCGTCTGGTTCGCCTTCCCGATCGCGGAGGTCGCCTCGCTGGCGATGACGGTCATCCTGTTCCTCCGCCTGTATCGGAAGAAGATCCGCCCGCTCAGCCGGATGCCGGCGGCAGAATAAGCGAGAAGGAGGAACGGCCCGATGGTCATTCTGCTGAAACAGCATGCCCCGCAGGCGGAGCAGGAGCGCCTGCTTGCCTGGCTGCGGGAGCTTGGCGCGGAGGTCCGCGTCACCGGCACGCCGGAGCGGCCGTTTTTCTGCCTGACGGGCGACATTTCTCGCATCGACCCGAGCCTTGCGGCGCGCTTCCCGGCCGTGGAGGACGTCCTCCGGCTGACGGAGCCCTATCCCCTGTGCAGCCGCCGCCTGCACCCAGAGCCGACGGTCGTCTCCGTGGGCGGCGCGCGCTTCGGCGGCGGGAACTTCGGCCTGATCGCGGGGCCGTGCGCCGTGGAATCGGAGGAGCAGATCTTTACGGCAGCCCGGCAGGCCAAGGCCGCGGGCGTCTGCCTGCTGCGCGGCGGGGCGTTCAAGCCGCGCACCTCTCCCTATGATTTTTCCGGACTGGGCGCAGAGGGGCTGCGCCTGCTCATCGCCGCCGGGCACGAGACGGGGCTTCCCGTCGTGTCCGAGCTGATGAGCGCCGCCCAGCTCGACGCGTTCGCCGATGTGGACGTCATCCAGATCGGCGCGCGCAATATGCAGAACTATGACCTGCTGCGGACGCTCGGCCGCAGCGAAAAGCCGGTGCTGCTCAAGCGCGGCGTCGGCGCAACGCTGCAGGAGCTTCTGCTGAGCGCGGAGTATCTTCTGGCGGCGGGCAACCCGCGCGTGATGCTCTGCGAGCGCGGTATCCGCACGTTCGACACGTTTACGCGCGGCACGCTCGACCTTGCGGCCGTGCCCGCCCTGCATGAAATGACCCATCTCCCCGTCCTCGTCGACCCGAGCCATGCGGCCGGGCGCGCGGCCCTTGTGACGCCGCTGGCGCTGGCTGCCGCGGCCTGCGGAGCCGACGGCGTGATGGCGGAGATGCACCCTGACCCGCTGCACGCCCGGTGCGACGGGGCGCAGGCTCTGCTGCCGGAGGAGCTGGCAGCGCTGTCACAGCGGCTGCACGCCGTGCGGGAGGCCTGCAGATGAAGATCGACATTCCCGTTTCGCAGCCCTACCGCGTGGACATCGCGCCGGGGCTGCTGGACGACCTCGGCCGCTATGTTTCCTCGGGAACGGCGGCCCTTGTCGTAACCGAGGAGCATGTGGCTCCGCTCCTGCTGGAGCGCGCCTGCCGCGCACTGCGGGACGCGGGTGTGCGCGCTGTTCCGGCCATCCTCCCCGCCGGGGAGGAGACAAAGTCGCTGGCGCAGTATGCCGCCCTGCTCCATAAGCTGGCCGAGGCGGGCCTGACCCGCGCCGACACGGTCGTTGCGCTCGGCGGCGGCGTCATCGGCGATCTGGCGGGCTTTGCGGCCGCGACATGGCTGCGCGGCATCCGTCTGGTGCAGGTGCCGACGACGCTGCTTGCCATGGTGGATTCGTCCGTCGGCGGCAAGACGGCCATCGACCTGCCGGAGGGCAAAAACCTCGTCGGCGCGTTCCATCAGCCCGCCGCCGTCGTGTGCGACCCGCAGCTGCTGGACACGCTGCCGCCCGCCATCCTGCGCGACGGCTGCGCCGAGGCGCTGAAGACGGCCGTGCTGTTCGACCCGGACCTGTTTTCCCATCTGGCCGCGCGCGGCACAGACTTCGACCGCATGACGGTCCTGCCCCGCTGCATCGCCTGCAAGCGGGACGCCGTGTGCGCCGACGAATTCGACCGCGGTGCGCGGCAGCTGCTGAACCTCGGCCACACGGCCGGGCACGCCATCGAGACACTCAGCGGCTACCGCATTGCGCACGGCCATGCCGTGGCCATCGGCCTTGCCATAATGGCGCGGGCCTTCTGCCGCGATGCCGCAGAGATCGAGGCTGCGCTCATAAAGCTCGGCCTGCCCACCCGAACGGAATTTTCGCCGGAGCAGCTGGCACAGGCCGCACTGGCGGATAAAAAGCGCGCGGGAGAGCGCATCACGCTCGTCATTCCCCGCGCCATCGGCGACTGCGTGCTCCGGGAGGTCCCGGTGGACACGCTGGCGGATATTTTTGAAAGAGGAATGTGACATGGAGCTGTTCCTGCCGCACGGCCCGCTCGGCGGGCGAGTTGCCTCCATTGCGTCAAAATCGCAGCTGCAGCGGCTGCTGCTGTGCGCCGCGCTGGCCGACCGCGAGACGGTCGTGCACGGCGCTTCGGACGCCGCGGACGTGCAGGCGATGTGCCGCTGCCTGCGGGCGCTCGGCGCGCGCGTGACGGCGGACGGAAAGACACTGCGGGTGCAGCCGGTCACGGAGCAGGCGCACGGCGCGGCGGATTGCGGCGAAAGCGGCGCGACGCTGCGCTTTTTGCTGCCCGTGGCGGCGGCGCTCGGGAGAGAAACGACGTTCCGTCTGCACGGCCGCCTGCCGCAGCGGCCGCTCGGCCCGCTGTGGGAGGCGCTGGAGGCACACGGCGTCCGGCTGAGCCGCCCCGCGCCGGGCGAGCTTCTCTGCGCGGGCAGGCTGGAAAGCGGCCACTTTCTGCTGCCGGGGGATGTTTCGTCCCAGTTTTTCTCCGGCCTGCTGTTCGCCCTGCCGCTGCTTTCCGGCCCCTCAGAGCTGCGCGCGGCCACACCGCCGGAATCGGCGGGCTATATCGCCATGACGCTTGCGGCGCTCCGGCGCTTCGGCATCGCCGCGGAGCCGCTCCCGGACGGCTGGGCCGTCCCCGGCGGGCAGCGGTACCGCTCCCCCGGCGCGGTCCGGGCGGAGGGCGACTGGTCGAACGCGGCCTTCTGGCTTGCGGCGGGCGCGCTCTCGCGGCCGGTGACGGTCACGGGCCTGCAGGCGGAGTCCGGGCAGGGCGACCGCGTGATTCTGGAGGATCTGCGCCGCTTTGGTGCAGAAGTTGAGCAGAACGCAGACGCCGTGACGGTCCGTCCCGCGCCGCTGCACGGCTGCAGCCTCGACGTGCGCAGCACGCCCGATCTGGCCCCGCCGCTGGCTCTGCTGGCGGCCTGCGCCGCCGGGACGACGCGGATCACGGGCGCGGCAAGGCTGCGCTATAAGGAAAGCGACCGGCTCGCGAGCATCGCCGCCGCACTGCGCGCTCTCGGTGCAGACGTGCGGGATCTGCCGGACGGGCTGGAGATCGCAGGCGGCAGGCTGACAGGCGGCACGGTGGACGCCTGCGGCGACCATCGCATCGCCATGCTGGCCGCGATCGCCTCGGCACGCTGCGATGTGCGGCTGCGCGGGGCGGAATGTGTGGAAAAATCGGACCCGCATTTCTGGCAAACGCTTGCCGGACTGCGGAGCGGAACGGAGGAGAGCAGATGAGCAGCAGCTTCGGAACGGTGCTGAAATTACAGCTTTTTGGTGAATCGCACGGCCCGGCCGTGGGCATGTGCCTCGACGGCTTCCCCGCGGGCTTCCGGCTCGATCCCGAAGCCCTGCAGACCTTTCTGGACCGGCGCGCGCCGGGGCGCAGCGCCCTGACGAGCGCCCGCCGCGAGGCGGACCGCCCGGAATTCCTGAGCGGCCTTGCGGACGGCCGGACCTGCGGCGCGCCGCTGACGGCCGTGCTGCCCAACGGCGACGCCCACCCGGCGGACTATGCCGGGCTGGAGGATACGCCCCGTCCGTCGCACGCGGACTACCCCGCCGCCGTAAAATATCACGGCGCACAGGCCGCCTCGGGCGGCGGGCATTTTTCCGGGCGGCTGACCGCGCCCCTGTGCGTGGCGGGCGGCCTGTGCCTGCAGCTGCTGGCGGCGCAGGGCGTGGAGATTTTCGCCCATATCGCGCAGATCGGGAGCATCCCGGACCGCGCGTTCGATCCCCTTGCGCCGGAGCGGCCGGGCAGCGGCTTTCCAGTGCTGGATACCGCGGCAGGCGAGGCCATGCGCGCGGAGATCGCGGCGGCGGCAGCGGCGGGGGACTCCGTCGGCGGCGTGGTGGAGTGTGCCGTGACGGGCCTGCCCGCCGGAGTCGGCGCGCCGATGTTCGGTGGGCTGGAAAACCGGCTGGCGCAGGCGCTGTTTGCCATCCCCGCCGTGAAGGGCGCGGAGTTCGGCAGCGGCTTTGCGGGCGCAGCCCTGCGCGGCAGTGAAAACAACGACCCATATTGCATGGAAAACGGCGCGGTACACACGCGCACGAACCACGCGGGCGGCATCCTCGGCGGGCTTTCCACCGGCATGCCGATCGTATTCCGCGCGGCCTTCAAGCCCACGCCGTCCATCGCCCTGCCGCAGCAGACGGTGCGCCTGTCGGACGGCGCGCCCGTCACGCTGGAGCTGCGCGGGCGGCACGACCCCTGCATCGTCCCGCGCGCCGTGCCCTGCGTAGAGGCTGCAGCTGCGCTTGCGGTGCTGGACGCCGCACTGGAGGCACGGATATGGAAGCTTTGAACGATCTGCGGCAGGATATCGACGCGCTGGACGCCCAACTCGCGGCCCTGTACCGCCGCCGGATGGACGTGGCCGCGCGCATTGCAGCCGTGAAGCGGGAGCAGGGCCTGCCGGTCCTGCAGCCCGAGCGGGAGCGGGAAATCCGTGCCCGGCTTGCGGAGCTGGCAGCCCCGGCCCTGCAGCCCGGTATGCAGGCCTGGTTCGGGGCCCTGCGCGCCGCGAGCCGTGACTGGCAGGAAAGCAGCCCCGCCCCCGGCGCGAGCCTGCGCTGCGGCCTGCTGGGCGAGCACCTGCGCCACAGCTATTCCCCGGAAATTCACGCCATGCTCGGCGCGTATTCCTATGACCTGTTCGAGGTTCCGCCGGAGGGGCTGGCGGACTTTCTTCACGGCGCGGCGTGGGACGGGCTGAACGTGACCATCCCCTATAAACGCGCCGTCGTGCCGTTCTGCGCGGCGCTCTCGCCCATGGCAAAGCAGACCGGCAGCGTGAACACGCTCGTCCGCCGGGCGGACGGCACGCTGTACGGCGCGAACACGGACGCCGACGGCTTCCGCCTGCTTCTGGAGCGGGGCGGCGGCATTGCGCCCGGCGAAAAGGCCCTTGTGCTCGGCTCCGGCGGAGCCTCGCAGACGGTGCAGGCCGTGCTGCGGGCGCAGGGCGCCGAGGTCGTCGTGATCTCCCGGCGCGGGCCGGTGACCTACGACATGATCGAGCAGCATGCGGACGCGCGGCTCGTCGTCAACGCGACGCCCGTCGGCATGTATCCCGAAAACGGCATCTCGCCGCTCGACCTGCGGCGGGTGCCGCAGTGCCGGTGCGTGCTGGACCTTGTGTATAACCCCGCGCGCACGGCCCTGCTGCAGCAGGCGGACCGGCTCGGCCTCCGGGCCGAAAACGGTCTTTCCATGCTGGCGGAGCAGGCCCGCTGCGCGGCGGAGCTGTTTTTGCAGCGGCCCATCGACCCGGCGCGCACGGCGGCCGTCACGGACACGCTGCAGAAGCGCATGCGCAATCTCATCCTCATCGGCATGCCCGGCGCGGGCAAGACGACCGTCGGCCGCCTGCTGGCGCAGCGGCTGGGCCGCGACTTTTTCGACGCGGACGAGGAGCTGGAGCGGCGCTTCGGCTGCGATATCCCGACATTTTTCGCGCGCGAGGGCGAGGCTGCCTTCCGCGCAGAGGAGACGGCCCTGCTGGCGGAGCTGGGCAGGCGTTCCGGCTGCGTCATCGCCACGGGCGGCGGCTGTGTCACCCGGCCGGAAAACGAGCCGCTGCTGCGGCAGAACGCCGCCGTCATCTGGCTGCAGCGCGCGCTCGACCGGCTGCCCGTCGCCGGGCGGCCCGTGAGCCGGCGCACGACGCCGGAGGCGCTTTACGCGCAGCGCGCCGCGGCCTATGCCCGCTTTTCCGACGGCACGGCCGACAACAACGGCACGCCGGACGAGACCGTCCGGCAAATTCTGGAGGCATGGACATGAACATTCTGGTGCTGAACGGCCCGAACCTCAACCTGCTGGGCCTGCGCGAGCCGGAGCTTTACGGCCGCGAGGACTATGCCGCCCTCGAGCGCTTCATCCGCGCGGCGGCACAGGAGGCCGGGGCCGCGGTCACGATCCGGCAGAGCAATTTTGAGGGTGAGCTTGTGACGTGGGTGCAGCAGGCCCACGGCGTGTTTGACGGCCTCGTCATCAATGCCGCCGCCTATACGCACACGTCCGTCGCCCTGCTCGACGCGCTCAAGGCCGTCCGCCTGCCTGCGGCCGAGGTCCATCTGACGGACATCGACGCGCGGGAGCCGTTCCGCCGCATTTCCTACGCCGGCATGGCCTGCGGCGCGCACTTCAAGGGTCTCGGCTTCGAGGGCTACCGCCGCGCCATCCGCTGGCTCTGCGGTCTATAAAAAGCGCGCCGTCAGCGCAGCGACCAGAAACCCCGTCAAATCGGCGATGAGCGCCGCGGGCACGGCATAGCGCGTGCGGCGGATCCCGGCCGCGCCGAAATAGACGGAAATGGTATAAAACGTCGTCTCCGTGCTGCCGAGCACAACGGCGGCCGTCCGGCCGATGAGCGAATCCGCGCCATACTGCGCCATGAGGTCCGCACCGACAGCCAGCGCCGCAGAGCCGGAGACCGGCCGAAGCAGCACCAGCGGCAGCACCTGCGGCGGCAGGCCGAGCACGCGCGCCGCGGGTGTGAGCCGGCTGGTGAGCAGATCCACAGCCCCGGAGGCGCGCAGCAGATGCACGGCCGTCAGCAGCATGACAAGGGCCGGAACGATGGACACGAGCAGCCGCAGACCGTCCAGCCCGCCCTCGAGCAGGGCGGCATAGAGGTCCTGCCGCCGTGCGAGCGCCGCAATGGCCACGGCGGCCAGCAGCATCGGAATGAGCAGGTCAAGCACGGCTCGCCCTCCCGAAGAGGAACGCCGCAAGCAGCCCGGCCGCCACGGAGCACACGGACGTGAGCCAGACAGCGGGCAGGATGTCAAACGGCGCGGCGGCCCCGTTTGCCGCCCGCACGGCCGCAACGGTCGTGGGCAGCAGCTGGATGGACGCCGTGTTCAGCACGATGAGGCGGCACATCTCGTCCGTGGCGCGGGCGCTGCCGGAGCGCTGCTGCATCCGGCGCACGGCGGCGATGCCCATGGGCGTGGCCGCATTGCCAAGCCCCAGCAGGTTGGCCGCAACATTGGCCGTCAGGTAGCCCATGGCCGTCTCGTCCTGCGCCGTCTGCGGGAACAGGCGGCGGAAGACCGGCCGGGCAAGCCGGGCCAGCGCCCGCATGCCCCCCGCGCGCTCCAGCGCCTTTGCCGCCCCGCTCCAAAGGCACAGCGCCCCGGCAAGGCCGAGCGCCAGCCGGATCGCAGAGGCCGCTCCCTCCAGTGCGGCGGCCGTCAGCGCGCCGGTCTGCCCCGTGAGCACCGCCGCGCCGAGCGCAAGCAGCACCATTCCCGTCCAGATCCATCCCATGACCATCGTGTACCCCTCCCGGACATCTTCTGTAGCACTATATGGAAAGCTTTTCCGAATTTTGCATAAAGAGCTTGACAGAGTTAGACAAAATGCTATAATGAAGATGTAATCTGACCGGATTCTGCGCAAAAACAGAAATGGGGGGACTGCGCAATGAGAGCAATGGGTATCATCCGAAGACTGGACGAACTGGGCCGCGTTGTGATCCCGGTGGAAATGCGGCGCATGCTGGACCTGGCGGACCGCGACACGGTGGAGATCGCCGTGGACGGCGACCGGATCGTGCTGCAGAAGCACACGCCCCGCTGCGTGTTCTGCAGCCGCAGTGAAGCGCTGGTCGAATATCACAACCGGCGCGTATGTGCGTCGTGCATGCGCGAGCTGAGCGCCATGGGCGGCGGAACAAAGGTCGCGCGGCGGCGCACGGAGGACTGAACCGCTCCGTCTCCCCTCTCGCCGCGCCGAAACGGAGAAAAAGCAATGAAGGATATCCCGGTCTTTTCCTGCCCGGACGGCATCGCCACGCTGATCCTGCGTGAGGTCCCGTTCCGCGGCGAGGGCTATATACTGGTACGCGGCGTGTTCGGCACCCTGGAGGGTCTGCTTGCCGAATGCGCAGGCTTCTGCCGTGCGGCGGGTGCGGAGCGGCTGTTCGCCGCGGGCGAAGCGGATTTTTCCGGCTATCCGGCCGCCATCCGCATTCTCGGGCGCAGCGCGCCGCGGGAGTCGCTGCTGCCCGCGCCGGAGGCGGTGCGCCTTGTTCCCGTCACGGAAAAAACGGCAGCGGACTGGGCGCGGGAATACAATGCGCGCTTCCGGGCCGTGCCCGCAGCGGAGAGCTGCAGCCCGGCGGAGGAGCGCGCGCTGGCCGCGGGCGGCGAGGCCCTGTGGATCTGGGACGGTGCGGAGCGCATCGGCCTTGGCCGCGTGCGCGGCAGTGAGCTGCTGGCAGTGGCAGCTCTGCAGCCGGGCGCGGGCGAACGCTGCGTGCGGGCGCTGGCGGCCCGGTGCGCAGGGCCGGAAGTGCGCCTGACGTGCGCAGAGGAGAACGGGCGCGCCATGCGGCTGTATGACCGGCTCGGCTTTTCCCGCGGCGCGGAGGAGCGCGTGTGGTTTTCCATTTGAGGCTTGCAGCCGGGCGCTGCAGCGGGTATAATAAACGGCGGCAGGAAAACGGCGGCAGGAAGCGCTTCCTGCCGCCGTCTAATTTTGAATCAGAAAAGAGTATGACAATGAGCTTTACCGGATTTTATCCCGAGACGATCGATTTTCTGTGGGGAATTCGCCTGAACAACAACCGCGAATGGTTCGAGGCGCACAAGGCCGACTATCAGCGCTTCCTCTGGGAGCCGATGAAGGCGCTGGCGGCGGACGTCGAGGCCGCATTCACGGGCGTCGAGGGCCTGCGGATGCGCGTTTCACGCATTTACCGCGATATGCGCATGCACCCGCCCGTGCCGTATAAGGAAACGTCGTGGATGTGCCTGCGCCACGACGGCGCAAGCTGGCTGGAGCACCCGTGCCTGTTTTTCGAGCTGACGAGCGAGGGCTACAGCTACGGCCTGCTGCTGTGGAACCCGCGCGCGGCCGCCATGGAGCGCTGGCGCACCCAGCTCGGCGACCGGACGGAGGAATTTCTGCAGATGGCTGCCCGCGCGGAGCGGGAAACGGGCCTGCAGCTCGGCGGCCGGGCCTATGTCCGCCCGAAGCAGACGCCGGACGAGCGTCTTGCGCCATATTACAGCCTGCGCAATGTATCAATGATGCGCGAGTGCCCGCTGGGGGATGAGCTGTATACGCCACGGCTGGCCGAGACCGTCCGCGATACGCTGCACGCCCTCCTGCCGCTGTATGAGTTCTGCCTGTCCGCCGTGGGATGACCGGCAGAGACTGCCCCGCTGCCCGCTATGTTGTAGGGGGGGGACAGCCGGGCCCAGCGACGCACTTGCAGTTCGTACAAGCTGCCGTTAAAATGGAAAACGCCCCCGATTTGTCATTGCGAGGAGGCCGCAGGCCGACGTGGCGCCCTGAGCGCGCAGCGCGAGGAAGTGCCCTTGGGGTGCAATC